>JALWMN010000206.1:0-1227 GCA_027083895.1 Campylobacteraceae bacterium | reverse complement strand
TTAATAATTCCTGTTTCAGGACTTGGAACCAAATGTTTGGAGGGAAAGTAAGAAAGGTTTGACAAATGCTAAAGTTTAGGGTGTTTACAAAAATCTTGAAGTTAACCAATAGGTTAATTGATGGATTTTTGTAAATGCCCATAGCTAAATGATTTACGAAAAGTTGTTAATCTCTAATGCAAATTTTGGGTTAAACAAGCTTCAGTTTTAGATGTATAAAATAATTTTACTCTATTGAGCTCTAATAAGTTTAAAGAGAGCTAATGATGAATAATGATGCTATACTCATTGATTCTATTGCAAAAGCAAGATATTAACAAGTGCAAAAAAAACATTTAGAAACTTTTGGTAAAGAGCCAAACTATATTGGTATAAACTAGCATAGACCTCGAGAGGAGATAGATAAAGAGATTTTAGAACATATTAAAAAAGGTATTCCTTATGATGAATATGAATTTTTAAACGAGGAAGAGAAGGAAGCGTTTGATAAAGGGCTTTTACGGTTTTAAATGCCTAAAACTACCTTCCTTCTAAAGGAGAGTCGCTTCTCTTTTTTATTTTTCTAGGTTCCTCATCTTGCAAAGAGAGAAACTGCGGCTGAGAAAATTCACATTTAACTATTACACACCCTTTACACCCTGGATCACACTTATGCTTTAATTTTCTACACCAATCAATAATATCACCATTTCTTGTAGAGTATTGACATCCCCAACCAGAAGCCATCTTTGCTCCTTTACGTTTTAAAAAGAGGCAAATACCCCTTTAATTAAAGTTTTGGTCCTGCTAGCGAGTAATCAAATTCACTACCACTATTATCGTAACGTTTAAAGTTCTCAATAAACATCTTTGCAAGATTTTTTAAACTCTCAGTATACTTCTCTTTATCTTCCCAAGTATTCTTTGGCATAAGTATCTTATTATCTGCTACACCCTCTAACGCCTTTGGAACTTGCAGATTAAAGATCTCTAAAGTCTCAAACTCTGCATCATTAATTGAACCATTTAAGATACCATTAATACATGCTCTTGTATCTTTAATACTCATTCTCTTTCCAACACCATATGGCCCACCTGTCCAACCTGTATTTACAAGATAAACATTAACACCATGCTTATCGATCTTTTCCCCTAAAAGCTTTGCATAGACTGTTGGATGCAGTGGTAAGAATGCCTCCCCAAAACAAGCACTAAATGTTGCAACTGGCTCTGTAATACCTCTTTCAG
>JALWMN010000205.1 GCA_027083895.1 Campylobacteraceae bacterium | reverse complement strand
TCTCTTTTGGCTTACTACTCGTAACCTCAACAACTTTAGACTCATTAGCATATTTAATAGCTTGCTGCATACCATACTTTTCAAACTCATCAACCAATGCAGCAAGATAATTCTTATCTTCAAAAAGAAACTCCTCTAAATTGCACTCGCTAAAGATATCATCTCGCAAACGCACCAACTCTCGCGAAATAAACGCCTCTTCCTTATGCTCTAAAAGCAGGTTTTGAATCCGCTTCGTTCCCACCTTTTCAATATTAGCATAAACATTCTCTAGTGTGTGGTACTCATTAATAATTTTAGAAGCTGTCTTAACACCAACACCCTTAACTCCAGGAATATTATCGCTACTATCACCAATAAGTGCTTGGAAATCGACAAAATCTTTTGGCTTCACTCCAAACTTCGCAATGCACTCTGCCTCACCTATATTTTTTCGTTTTACCCAATCATACAAAAAAATCTGATCATCATAAATTAGCTGATAAAGGTCTTTATCCGAAGAGACCATCTTCCCAATAATCCCCTGCTCTTTAGCAAACTTCATAACTGTTGCAATCACATCATCGGCTTCAAAAAGCGGCTTCGAGAGCGTCTTAAAGCCCATCTTCTCTATCCAACTAATGGCAACACTTAGCTGCTTCACCAAATCCTCTGGCGGCTCAGGACGATTCGCCTTATACTCACTATAGATCTCTTTTCTAAAACTCCCCTCTTTGCTATCGAGTGCAAAAACGATATAATCAGTCATATGCTCCCGCTGCAGTTGATGCACAAAATTAACAAACCCCGTCAAAAGCCCAGTAGGAAACCCATCTTTACTCTTTAGTGGAGGCAAAGCAAAATAAGCTCTAAAAAAGAAAGCAAATGTATCTATAACGGTAATAGTTTTCAAAGTAGACTCCTTAGATATTCGAGCAATTATACCCAATTTTATTTATGCTATCTCAATTTATCAAACTCTATCAAACTTTAACAAGGTAACAAATTCAATTTTTTTTACAAAAAGATGTTTTTTTAGTCATTTTTTGTACAAATATTATGCTACTATTATGTAATTTTTATAGATAGGGAAAGGAATGAAGTACCATATTATCGATATATTTATAAATTCGAAACTCAAACCACCCTACTTTACAGGTTCAATGCTTCGGGGAACTTTTGGGTATGCTTTAAAAAGAGTTACTTGTATCAATCCAAGCTATAGTTGTGATGGATGCTTTGCAAAAGATAATTGCCTCTACTACAACTTTTTTGAAAAACAAAACAGTTTTCACCCTTATAGATTTGATGTTAAACTCAATAGTGAAACCTTTGATTTTTCTCTATATATATTTAGTAATGCAACCAAAAACTTGCCATTTATTCTAAGTGCTTTACACAAGATGGTTACAGAAAATGGGTTAGGTAAAGAGAAAATAAGATTTAAAAATTTAGAGATACTTGTTAATAAACAACCTATTTACAGTAATGGAGAGTTTAAAAAGTTAGAAAATACTCCAAAAGAGTTCCAACTCGACAGCTATTGTCGCAATGTTAAGATAAAATTGCTAACACCACTTAGAATTAAAAAGAAAAATAAGCTTCTAAAAGAAGACTTAGAGCTAGAAGATATTTTACGCTCAATATATCAGCGAGAGCAAGAGTTAATAAATGGTAAACGAGTTCATAGTTTAAATTATACGCCTAAAATTGGTACAACTTTAAAGCTGCTGCAGTATAAGCAGTTAAGACGCAAAAGTAACCGTCAAAAGCAGATTCTAAGAATCGATGGCCTCATTGGTGAAATGGTAGCCACCAATATAGATAAAGAGAGCTACCGCCTACTTAAACTTGGCGAACTAATAGGCGTTGGTAAACAAACCGTTATGGGGCTTGGGAAGATTGAGATTGAGGAGATGGAATGAGTACAAAAAGTTTAGAAACAGTAGATTTAATAGCACTTGCTGGGCTTTTGCACGATATTGGGAAGTTTGGTCAAAGAGGAACAAAGATTGATTTAAGAAAACACTTTAAAAGTGCTGATTATGGTTATAAACACGCAGCTTATACTGCTCAAATCCTAGAAGATTATTTTCATGATATACAAAATTATCATCAAGCTGCATTAGAACATCATGTTGTAAATGAAAATAGCGATATAGACTCTTGGATAATTGCTGCTGCAGATAGAATTGCAAGTGGATTTGAGAGAGAAAAATTTGAAAAATATAATAGCGGAGAAGAAGATGAAGATTTCAAAAAACAAAGATTAAGAGGCTTATTTGATGAAAGTAAAGAGTATAAAATTGCACCTTTAAATATAGATACTATTTTTTATGCTGAGAAAAAAGC
>JALWMN010000204.1 GCA_027083895.1 Campylobacteraceae bacterium | reverse complement strand
AGAGATCTTAGCAGTCTTAGGGCATGAACTAGGGCACTACAGCCACAAAGATCTCTTTAAAAATATCGCCTTAATGGGGCTCTTTTTATTTGCAGTCTTCTTTATTGTTGGCAACTTGCCAGAGTCACTCTTTTTAGAGTTAGGCTTAGTTGCAAACGGTGGTGCAAAAATTGCACTTATAGCCCTGCTGCTTCCAATATTTAGCTTTATCTATATGCCAATTATGGGCTTAGTAAGTCGCCATAATGAGTACGAAGCCGATAAATTTGGTGCAAAAATTGGAGGCAAAGAGAACCTAATCAATGCACTCCTAAAACTAGTGAGCGAAAATAAATCCTTTCCACTCTCGCACCCGCTCTATATATTCTTCTACTACTCGCACCCACCAATTATAGAGCGACTCAAAGAGCTAGGGTACGATGAGAGCAACAAAAACGATAGCGTAATCCTAGGCTTTCTAAATGATGCTTAAAAAAGCCCTCCTTTGGGCACAAAAAGAGTTAAGAGATGCTGTTGATCGCCCAAGATTAGAGGCAGAGATACTCCTCTCTCACATCCTCAATTGCCGCCGCGAAGAGCTAATACTCAAAGAGATAGAAGATATAGACTTCAACATTCTAAAACCCCTCATTAATCGCCGCAAGATGCAAGAGCCAATAGAGTATATTACAAACAGAGTAAGTTTCTACGACTTCGAACTCTTCATAGACAAAGGAGCCCTCATCCCCCGCCCAGAGAGCGAAATTTTGGTAGAGAAAGCCCTACATCTAATCAAGCACTACAACATAAACAGAGTAGCCGAAATAGGAGTAGGTAGCGGAGCATTATCTATAGCTATTGCAAGGCATAGTGATGTAACGATAGAAGCTAGCGATATAAGCGACGATGCTCTAAAGATAGCTCAAAAAAATATAGACAATTTTAATTTAAGCGATAGAATAAAACTACACAAGTGCAGCATGTTCGATTGTTTTAAAGATTTCGAGCTACTAATTAGCAACCCACCCTACATAGACCCAGACTTCAAACTAGAAAAAAATGTAGCCGATTTTGAGCCCCACACAGCCCTTTTTGCCCCAAACAAGGGCTTAGATCTACTTTTTAAAATATTAGAAGAGATAAAGAGTAAAAGCATTAAATACGCAGTTTGCGAAATGGGCTATGACCAAAAAGAGCCTCTCTCAAATTATGCTAAAGAGATTGGTTTAAAGGGTAAGTTAGAATTTTATAAGGATTTAGCGGGGCTTGATAGAGGGTTTGTTTATGTTGGGGAGTAGTGTTTAATGTTAAGTATGTGTGCCAAAATGCAATTTATTTAGGGGTCAGGCGTTGAATTTACACTTTTTATGTCATGATAGACTATCCCAAAAGATAAGTGATAATAATAACATAAGTGAAATTTTCCCATTATTCCCAATGGGAGTATATTCTTTTTTCATCACTAGAGTTGATGTGAAATAACAAAATAGTACTATTTTAATTCGATAATATAGATATATAGAGTGTAAAAATCTTATTATGCAACAATTCTACTAAACTCCCGTTATGTAATACATAGGTTTAGATTTTTAGGGCTATTTTTAATTTCAATATAGGGTTACGAATCTAGAGCTTCGTAACCAGTAAAGAGTGAATATTTTATGGTTTATAAATTGATCCTATGCGTATGCTTCGAGACTAGTAAATACCTTTAATTTATATTTTCTATCTCTATGTCAGGACTGTAAAACTTTTTATCGTTTGTTACTATTAGGTTGCAGTTGTTCTCTTTGGCACAAGTGTATTGTAAGATATCTTCTAAATCTTTGAGGTCTTTGGTTTTGCTAATTTGCATTGCTTTTGTGATTGTGTTTATATCTATTGGTAAAATTTCTATAAAGGTTAATAACTTTTCTAACTCTGTTAATAGCTTTTGGTGTTCTATTTTTTTAGAAGCTACATAGTATATTGTTGTAAAAATATCACAGCTTGTACATAGTTCGTCACTATTTGTGATATATATTGCTAAACGCTCTTTTGTTTTTTGATAATTGTTTCTATCTAAATCTATTAAATCTAAAATGATATTGGCATCTAAAAATATCTTCATATTTTGGCTTCGCTTTTAATTTGTGCATAATCTTTGCCTCCTAAGTTAAAAGCATTTAAAGAGTTTAGTGCATCTAGTTTTTTTTCTATTTTTTTACTATTTAACTCTTGTAGTAGTTTTTGATATTTCTCATAGTCAACAATTACTGCAAATGGCTTTGAGCGTTTAGTTACTATAATATCTTCATTTTTTATATGATTTAAAAGATGTGTTTTCTGTTTTAATTCTGTTGCTGAAATGTTCATTTT
>JALWMN010000203.1 GCA_027083895.1 Campylobacteraceae bacterium | reverse complement strand
ACCATTAAAGAGAAAAAAATTTAATATAAAAGAGCCAAATTTTTCTAATAGAAGAGTAAAAAAGATAGATTTAGCAATTATCCCAATAGTTGGGCTTGATAAAAATTTTAAAAGAATAGGCTATGGGAAGGGTATGTATGACCGTTTTTATAGCAAAGAGGGTCATAAAATTCAATGCAGTATCTTTTTAGGACGAGAGACCTATCTCTCCTCGAAGACCCTTACAGATCATTATGATATAGAGGCAGATATACTCTTTACACACTCTATTATTCTACTTTGAATCCTCTTCTAAATTTGTGCTCTTTTGTAAAAGGGTGGAGATTTGTATATAGTATTTATCGACTTTTTACTTTTTAATATTGGCATAGTTGTAGGCTGGTTTATTGCAAAACTCTATGCAAAAAATCAATTTAAAGAGTATGAGTTGGAGGCTAAAGCAAAAGCCTCTATAATTAAACAAGAAGCTGAGCGGCTCCTTAATGAGAGTCAAAATAGAATCAAAGAGCAAGAGTTAGAACTAAAATCATTAGAGTCTACTGTACAGTCAAAGCAAAATGATATAGAACGAAAATTACGAAATATCAATGAGAAAGAGAAGAGACTTGATGAACTCATGCAAAAAAATAAGTTAAAGCTTTCTGAGCTTACAGAAAAATTAAGTAGTGTCGTCTCGATGACAAAAGATGAAGCAAAAAAAGAGCTGCTTAATGCCTTAGAGAAAGAGATAGAATCTGATTTAGCAAAACTCTCTCGTAAGAAGCTAGCACTTGCAAAAGAGAATATACAAAAGGAGGCAAACTACCTTCTTGCACAAGCGGTTACTCGCTACGCTGGAGATTTTGCAGGTGAGAGACTTGTAAATAGTATTACCCTTCCAAGCGATGAACATAAGGGAAAGATTATTGGAAAAGATGGACGCAATATTAAAGCTCTTGAACAACTTTTAGGGGTAGATATAATTATCGATGACACTCCTGGAGTGATTTTAGTAAGTAACTTTAATCTCTATCGCCGTGCAATTGCAGTAGAGGTGATTGAGAGACTTATTGAGGATGGACGAATCCATCCAGCTCGCATCGAAGAGGTCCACCAAAAGGTAGAGGCAGAATTTGAAGAGAAACTCTACCAAGAGGGAGAGAAAGTTGTTATTGATCTTGGACTCTACCCAATGCATGAAGAGCTCATTAGACTACTTGGTAGGCTTAAATATCGTGCAAGCTATGGCCAAAATGCTCTCTTACACTCTTTAGAGGTTGCAAGATTAGCAAAATCGCTTGCTGCAGAGATGGGTGGAGATGAGAAACTTGCACTCCGTGCGGGGCTGCTACACGATATAGGAAAAGCCCTTACCCAAGATTTCGATGGGAACCATGTCGATTTGGGTGCTGAAGTGTGTAGAAAACATAATGAGCATCCAGTAGTAATCAATGCAATTTATGCTCACCATGGCTACGAAGAACCAACCTGTATTGAGAGTGCAGCTGTTTGTACAGCAGATGTTTTAAGTGCTGCTCGTCCTGGTGCACGAAGAGAGGTTTTAGAGAGCTTTACAAAACGTGTTAAAGAGTTAGAAAATATTGCTCTAAGCCATGATGGTGTCATGCAAGCATATGCAATTAATGCTGGTAGAGAGATTCGAATCTTTATCGATGCAAATAGAGTAAGTGATGATGAGATGCCTCTGCTCACTCACAAAATTGCAAAAGAGATAGAGGAGAAGCTCCAGTTCCCTGGAGAGATTAAAGTAAACGCAATTCGCGAAACAAAATATGTTGAGTTTGCTAAATAAGGAGAGAAGATGAAAAAAATAGTACTTGGACTACTATTGCTTATTGGCTCAATCTATGCTAATGTTGTTTTAGAGACAAATTATGGAAATATCGAGCTAAAGCTCTTCCCAAAAAAGGCCCCACTTGCAGTTGAGAACTTTAAAAAATTGGTCCAGAAAGGGTACTATAATGGAACAATTTTCCACCGAGTTATTAAAGGTTTTATGATTCAAGGGGGTGACCCAACAGGTACAGGAATGGGTGGCACCTCTATCTGGGGAAAAGAGTTTAAAAATGAGTATGCCCCAAATTTAGTTTTTGATAGACCATACCTCTTAGCTATGGCAAATAGAGGTCCAAACACAAATGGTAGCCAATTTTTTATTACTGTAGCCCCAACTCCATGGCTCAATGGAGGTTATACTATATTTGGTAGAGTTGTAAAGGGCAAAGAGGTTGTCGATAAAATTAGCAAAGTTGCTACTACAAAGCCAGGCGATAGACCCATTAAAAAAGTTGTTATTAAAAGAGCCTATATTAAGTAATGGATCTAAAAGCATTAAGAGA
>JALWMN010000202.1 GCA_027083895.1 Campylobacteraceae bacterium | reverse complement strand
CAAATCTTGCGTGAACTCGAGATATTCTACAAAATAAAATTGCGAGAACTTATGCAAAATAGTAGCTTAGATTATAAAAGAAAGAGCTATCTTATACGCAAGATAAAAACTGATATACTACCACGAATAAAACGAGGGGAGTTTGTTGCCTATGAGAGCAATTTCACTATTTAGTGGTGGACTTGATAGTATGCTTGCTATTAAGTTAATCAAAGAGCAAGGTATCGATGTAACCGCACTCCACATTATTACTGGATTTGGCGGCACAAAAGATGTAAGAGAGGAGTTAAAAAAAAGAGCCAAAATGGCAGGAGCCGATTTTCTAGCTGTTGATGTTCGCGAAGAGTATATTCAAGATATTCTTTTTAGCCCAAAGTATGGATATGGAAAGAACTTTAACCCATGTATCGACTGCCATGGCTATATGTTTAAAATTGGGAAAAAACTTCTAAAAGATTTAGATGCCTCTTTCTTAGTAACTGGCGAAGTTTTGGGGCAACGTCCAATGAGCCAGCGAAAAGATGCCCTAGAGCAGGTACGCAAGTTAGCCCAAGATGAGGATAAATTAATTGTCCGTCCTCTCTGTGCCAAGCTTTTAGAACCAACAACTCCTGAACTTAAGGGGTGGATTGATCGCGAAAAGCTCTTAGATATCAGCGGACGCTCTCGCGATAGACAACTTGCACTTGCTAAAGAGTATGGTTGGGATGACTACGAATCGCCAGGTGGAGGCTGCCTCTTAACCGAACCAATCTATAGCCAAAAGATACGCGAGCATATTGAACATGATCCATTTACAATTGAAACAATCGACCTCCTTAAATTTGGAAGGCATTTTCGCTTGCCAAATGGTGCAAAGCTCATTGTAGGTCGCCACAAAGAGGATAATGAAGCCCTCAAAAAGCTAAACCCAAGTGATTACGAAGCCTTTCGACTCCCAGTTGTTGGCCCCTACTCTCTCCTACAAAAAAAGGCAACAAAAGCCGAAAAAGAGCTTGCAGCCAAAATTGCTTTAACTTATGGTAAATCACAAAAGGGGCAAAAATACACTATAAAAGTTTTAGGAGAAAACTTTCAGGTGGAGCCATTCGAGACAAAAACGGAAATTAAAAAGTACTTCTTCAATGCAAAAAAGTAGCTTTTTAAATAAACTTTAGTATAATACGCCGCATTTTCTATCTCTAATAGCAAGTGCAAATTCTAAAAGAAAGGACTATTATGCCAAAGATGAAGAGCGTAAAGGGTGCTGTAAAACGCTTTAAAGTAAAAAAGAGCGGCAAGATTAAACGTGGAACAGCATATAGAAGCCATATCTTAACAAAAGTAGATGGTAAACACCACAGAAAAATGCGTGCACCAAAATATATCCATAAAGTGGATGCAAACAATATTAAAGAGATGATTGTTTAATAAAAATTAAACATTAACCCTCCCCAAATTTGGGCAAGTTCAGCAAAAGGCTGACACCGAAAAAGAAAAAATTTACGGTAAAGAAGAAAGGAAAGAAAATGAGAGTAAAAACAGGTATTGTAAGACGAAGAAGACACAAAAAGATTTTAAAAGCAGCCAAAGGTTTCTACAGCGGAAGAAGAAAGCACTTTAGAAAAGCAAAAGAGCAGTTAGAACGCTCTATGGTATACGCTTATAGAGATAGAAAACAAAGAAAAAGAGACTTTAGAAAACTCTGGATTATTAGAATCAATGCAGCAGCAAGACTCAATGATATGAGCTACTCTCGCTTTATGCATGGACTTAAACTTGCTAATATCGAGTTGGATAGAAAAATCCTAGCAGATTTAGCAATGAACGAACCAGAAAACTTTGCAAAACTAGTAGAGAGTGCAAAAGCAGCTTTAAAATAGACCTCCTTGTTTAAAAAAAGTCGCTACTGAAAACACCTTTAGTAAGAGCCTAGCACTTGGGCTCTTAACTTACCTTGATTACTTTTTAGAAATTCCATTTAATATAGATTGCAAGAGTTATTTTTTCAAAATCCAAAGTCCATTACTTCTGTAAGGAGCATAGAGTAAATCATCGACTATCTTCTATTCTATTGTCTCTATCACCCCCTATTATCACTATAAAGAACTTACTAATCTTTTTAATAATTTTCTATCAAAAAGGATATATAATAATGTTTTAAATTTACCAGATTCCTCAATTTTTGCATATATCAACTCTCTCAATATATTTCGATCACCACTTAACAAAAATGCTTTTCGGTAATATGATATCGCTTTGTTTATATCTTTTTTGAAACCATATAAACCATAATAATAAATACCAGCTAAATCATATATTGCTTTAAAATAATTTTTTTGTTTGAGTTCCTTAAAAAGCA
>JALWMN010000201.1 GCA_027083895.1 Campylobacteraceae bacterium | reverse complement strand
ATTCATCTCTTCTCCTTATTTTAATTTCCACATATTAACAAAATTATCATCACTTGCAGCAAAAACTGTATTATTATCTTTAAAAATAATTGTATTTAGTGTACTTTTTTGCCCTTTTAGAATATATCTTTTTGACTTTGTATTTAAATCTATAATTGTGATATTATTGTTTTCATCTAAGGCAAAAGCTGCATGAGTTGCTTCAGGATTTAATGCCGCAGCATAAACTAAAAATGATGCTTGAATATAATCTTTTTTACCACTTTTAATATTATACCACCCTGCTCTTCTATCTTGTCCAGCAGTTACAACAATATCTTTTTTTATATCAACTTTATAGACATTATCTAAATTAACTCCATTTAATCTTTTAACTATTTTGCCACTTTTTGGTTCAATTACAACAACTTCGCCACTCTCACTGGAGAGTGCCGCTAAATCTCTTTGAGGGTTTATAGCAAGATCAGAAAATTTTGATTGATTTAATTGCTGCTTATAGAGAAACTTTTTACTTTTTAAATTATAGAGAGCTACTACATTGCTTAAAAAAGCTACTAAGATGTTGTTATCATCGATAAATTTAGCTTCTACTAATGGAAGCTTATCATTTTCTGTAAAAATATCAACTGTTTTATTGTTTTCATGAACTCTTACATCACTATAACCACCAACACCACTATCACTAAGCATTAAAATTTTACCATGATAATAGTCTACACTAGATACTCTAGTATCGATTATATCACCCATAAAATCCTTAATTTTAGGAAGTTGTATAACTTTTGTAAACTCTTTTTTTTCATAGTCAAAAACTTTTAGTTTTCCACCATCAGTACCCATTATTATTGTTGAGTTTGAACCTAATATCATATCTTTAACACTCTCATTTGCATCAATAACTAAAGATGGCTCCAAAACTCTAGCAAATATAATTGTAAAACTAATAGATAGTAGCAAAATAACTTTTTTCATTGTCTTTTTCCTAAAATCTCATCTATAATAGCTAACACTGTTTTAGCTATCTTATCACCATCTAACTGACTTTTTACTCCATAAAGATCTATTTCTGAATCTAAGAAGCTCTCAAACTCTTTAAGCTCATAGAGTCTACCAATTAACTCTTTTAATCCCTCCTCTTTTAAAACGCTACTTAAACGCTCTGTAACATATACTAAGTAGTTATAATCTTCTGGATCATACACATCTAACTCTTCATCATCTATATCAGCATAGTTTTCATCAACAACTACAAAATATCGTAACTCATCTAAATCTTTCTCTTCTATAACTTTAGCAATATTTGGATACTCTTTTTCTATATTTATTTTCATTTTTCACTCCTAAACTTTTAAAATTATAATTATATGGCAAAATTAATGAATAATATATTCAATTGCATTAGTTGGACATCTGCTTAAACAGAAACCACAACTAGTGCACTTTTCTAAATCTATAATTGGTTCAAACATTCCTTTAAAAAGTATAGCATTATCTAAACAAGGCTCTTTACAAGAGAAACAGATACTTCCATTATGAGCCATACATCTATCTTTATCTATTAAAAAAGTTGCATTTATCTTTTCGTTATCTTCAGTAATTTTTAAAACATCTCTTTTGCATGCATTAGCACAATCTTGACAAAAAGTGCACCCACTTTTACTAAAATTTATTATTGGTGTACCACCTGCTTCAATAACAATAATATTTTCATAACAAGCACTAGCACAATCTTTTGTTTCACACTCTATGCACTCTTTATCAAAAAGACTATTATCAACTACATAAGGTGGGCGTAAAAAGGTAGGAGTAGGCTCCTCCTTTACGCTTGATACAGGTTCTACGAGCTTTTTAAAAAAGTCCCTTCTACTACTCACCTTACTTTACACCTTGGTTAATAACATCAAGTAAATTTGACTTACTTTTTAATTTCTCATCACTAAACTCTGGTTTAAATGTATTCTCTACAAGCGGTTTAACATTTGCTTGTGGCACATGGCACTGAGAACAGTTAAATCTTGCAGGATTTAACTTTTTAAGTTTTTTAAATTTTGCAATTGTAACATCAGAAGTATTTGTTACTACCTTTCCATCTTTTACAATTTTACCATCTTTTAACTCAGTCTTTGGCCTAAAATCAGTAAAGTGCGAAGCTGGTAGTGGAGTTGCACCTACACCTTTTGCAGCTTCAGGCATATGGCAACCTAAACATTGATTATTTTTTCTTGTAATAGGTAACAACCCTTCTACACTATGTGGAATTAATGGAGGTGCATTCTCATATGACCTCTCAAATCTTTTAGATTGTCCTGGAGCTGCAGCATCAAACTTAGCATCAACAGGTTTTGCCTTACTCTCATCATTAATATCAGTTTTTCTTAAACTTAACTCTTCTGGTGTAAATACCTTATCAGCCGCAGAGGCACCAATAGATAGCAACCCAATTACAGCTAACGATAAAATAGTTTGTTTTATCATTTTGACTCCTTATTATTCTCTTTTATATATTTGCCAACAGTAAACCCTAGAGCATCATCGTCACAAATATCAATACATCTACCACAATTTGTACACTCTATATCATTTACTGTTATACTCTTTTTGCCAATCATATGCAAGACTTGACTCTCTGGGCATACAACTCTACACTTCATACAAAGCGTACAATTCTCGCTTGTATGTTTAACTCTAAAAAGAGAGTATTTTCCAATAATTGAGTGTACACCACCTAATGGACAGATATGTCCACACCAACCATTTTTTACTACAAAAAGATCAAAAAGAAAAATAGCAACAATAAAACCTAAGCCACTTCCTATTCCAAAAATTATATTTCTATTTAGAATAGTAATTGGACTTATAACTTCAAATGCAGCTAAACCACTAATTGCAGAAACAATTAGAGCAATTATTATCATATAGTAGCGAATATTTCTACTTATCCATACTTTTCGCTCTATCTTATCAATTAACAACTTTCTTCTAAGCCATGCAGCTGCATCAGTAACTAAATTAACAGGACAAACCCAACTGCAAAAAGCTCTACCTCCAATAATCCCATAAAAAAGAACAATTATTAAAGCACCAATTAAAACATTTGTACCAACTATTGCACCAGTAGCAAAAATTTGTAAAAGAGCAAATGGGTCACTTAAAGGTACTTTGTTAAAGAGCAAAGAGGTCGATAGATCACCTTGTAAGATTTTCCACCCCCATACATTACCTGTAAAATATAAAAACAATAGACCAAGTTGTACAACTCTTCTAAGTATTAAATATTTAATATTAGAAAACTTCATCTTACAATCCTAATCCATTGTTATTTAGGTAATCTAGAGGCTTTTTCTTACTTCGCTCATTATGGGTTGTGATATCTTCCTCTTTTCTATTACCTACTCTTAGTTGGTCTTTTTTATCCCAACCTTTAACATAATGATCCCCAGCTTTTCCTTGTGCTACTTCTCTTGGAAGTACAAAAATAGCAGGTTTTTCTGTAACACAAGCCTTTTCGCACAAACCACATCCAGTACAGACATCTGGATTAATTACAGGCTCTAAAAAGGCATGTTTACCTGTTCGATCATTTCTATTATACACAAGTTTTATAGCCTCATCAAGTAATGGGCATGCACGATAACAAGCATCACACTGTAGACCCCAAAAGGCAATGCATGAATGAACATCAACTACTGCTACTCCCATATCCATCATGCGAAAATCCAACTCATTTGTTTTTGGATTTGTAACTTTGGCTATATCTAACGCACCTGTTGGACAAGCAGGTACACATGGAATATCATCACACATAAAGCAAGGTACATCGCGTGGAGTAAAAAATGGTGTTCCAATTGTAACACTATCTCCAGCTTTTGCCATCTTTAATGTACCTGGCTTTTGATGACCATCTTTATCTATATTTTGAGGTCTATTAACACATGCTTCTGCACAAAGCCCACACTTTATACATCTCTTTAAAAAATCACTCTCATCTAGAGCAGCGGGTGGTCTTAAAGTTAAAGGGTTACTTTTTGCTTTTGCAGCATAGCCACCCCAAAGTAGCACACCCATTGTTCCTAATCCAATATGGTGTGCCATATCGGTAAAGAAACGGCGTCTTGGAGTAATTTGCTCTTTTTTCTCTTTATCACCCATTGCTCTTATTCCTAACTTTATGCTTTAGTAATTTTAACAGCACACTTTTTATAGTCTGTCTGTTTACTCATTGGACAAGTTGCATCAAGAGTAACTTTGTTAATAAATACTTTCTCATCAAACCAAGGTACAAATACTAAACCTCTTGGAGGTCTGTTTCTTCCTCTTGTTTCTACTCTTGCTTTAACCTTACCGCGGCGAGACTCTACCCATACAAGCTCTCCACGCTTAACACCTTTTTTCTTTGCATCTTCTGGGTGCATATAACATAGAGCTTCTGGAACTGCACGGAATAGTTCTGGAACTCTCATTGTCATTGTACCACTGTGCCAATGCTCTAACACACGGCCGGTACAGAGCCAAGTATCGTAAGTCTCATCTGGCATTTCTGGCGGATCCATGTATGGTCTTGCAAATATTTTTGCTTTATTTGGAATTGGAGTTTTGCCTTTAGATTTATCTGGTTTAGTTAAGCTACCAGTAAATAGTTTTTTAGCAAGTGGACCATAGAATGCAAAATCTCCACCTGTCTCTTTTGCAGCTTTAGCTGCATATGGGTCATATTTTGCATTAAATCTCCACTGAGTCTCTTTACCGTCAACAACTGGCCATTTAAGTCCGCGAACTTTATGGTAAACATCAAATGGAGCAAGGTCGTGTCCGTGTCCTCTACCAAACCATGCATACTCTTCAAATAGGTATTTATGAATAAAGAAGCCATAACCTTTCCACTCTTTACCGTCACTACCGATAACTTTTCTGCTATCACCAAGGCTGTCTGTATCATCAAAGCCTTTGAGTAATGGGTCATCAATTGTATATTTTTTCGCCTCTTCATTAGCAAAAAGAATTTCAAACATAGTTGTATCTTCTTTATAACCCATCTTCTTAGCAGCTTCAATAACACTTGGAAGAGGTTTTTTACGTGGACCGCTAGGTTTATACTCACCCCAAACATCTTTAACAGTAAAGCGTTTAGAAAGCTCAACCCACTGCCAAGTATCACTCATTGCTTGACCAACTGGCAATACTTGCTGTTTCCAGTGCTGTGTTCTTCGCTCAGCATTTCCATATGCACCCCATTTCTCATAAATCATTGCACTCGGAAGCACAAGATCAGAAACCATTGCAGAAATTCCTGGGTAACCATCTGAAGTTACAATAAATGTATCTGTTTTTCTAGCTGCCTTAATCCAGTGGTTAGCATTTGCAGAGTCTTGGTAAGGGTTACAAACATTTACCCAAGCAAATTTAACTAGTCCATCTTCTATACCTCTATGGATTGCCATAATATGCTGTTTACCAACTGGATTGATTGTTCCTTCTGGAACTTTCCATCTCTTTTCTGCAATTGCTCTATGTTTAGGATTTTTAACCATTAAGTCTGCAGGCAAACGGTGAGTAAATGTACCAACCTCTCTTGCAGTACCACAAGCACTTGGCTGACCTGTTAACGAGAATGCACCATTACCTGGTTTAGCTTGTTTATTAAGTAAAAAGTGAACATTGTAAGATAGAGTGTTAACCCAAGTTCCGCGAGTGTGCTGGTTCATACCCATTGTCCAGAAACTTACAACTTTTCTGTCCTTCTCTATATATAGGTCTGCCAGCATTTTTAATTTTTTCTTGAACTCTTCTAGCGGCTCATCTGGATCACCTTTAGCCAGTTTAGCAACATAATCAAGTGTAAATGGCTCTAGTGATTTTTTATACTCTTCAAAGCTAATAATCCAGTGTGCAAGAGTACCTGGAGTGTTTTTCATAGTATCACCCTCTTTGTAACCATAAGGAGCAAGTGCTGGTGCTTCTAGAGGTGATACTTTCTTCTCCATCTCTTTACTAATAATCTCCATCTCTTTAGCACTATATAGACCATCTTTTAGAGATTTCTCTCCTGCTCTTCTCATACCATAACCAATATTTACAGGACCAGCAGTAAATACAATATGTTTTTTAACAAAATCCCAATCAATTGCCTCTGGGTGATTATAAACAATCTCATGAGCAATGTAATTCCAAATTGCTAAGTCTGTTTGTGGACGGAAAATAATATTAAAGTCACTTAAATCGCAGCTTCTGTGAGTATAAGTTTGAATGTTAACAACTTTTACTCTATCTGGGTTAGATAACTTTCTATCAGTTACACGCGACCACAAAATTGGGTGCATCTCTGCCATATTTGAGCCCCAAGCTACAATTGTGTCTGTAAGTTCAATATCATCATAACAACCACTTGGCTCATCAATACCAAATGTCTGATAGAAACCAACAACTGCAGATGCCATACAGTGTCTAGCATTTGGGTCAATTGCATTAGAGCGGAAACCTGCTTTCATCATCTTATGAGCAGCATAACCTTCCATAACTGTGTATTGGCCTGAACCAAATACAGCTACCCCTTCTGGACCACTCTCTTTAAGTGCTCTTTTAATCTGCTTCTCCATTTCGTCAAAGGCTTGTTTCCAAGTAATTGGTTTAAACTTACCATTCTTATCAAACTCACCTTTTTCGTTCACTCTCATTAATGGTTGCGTAAGTCTATCGGCACCATACATAATTTTTGCATTAAAGTACCCTTTAATACAGTTAAGACCTCTATTAACCGGTGCTGCTGGATCACCTTTTACTGCAACAATTTTTCCATTTTTAGTTGCAATCATAATTCCACAACCAGTACCACAGAAACGGCACGGTGCTTTATCCCATCGCCACCCTTTCTCTGCATCTTGTGCTGCTGCTTTAACCTCTTCTGGAATAGAAATTCCAACCGCTGCTGCTGCTGTAGCTGCCGCAGAACTCTTTAAAAAATCGCGTCGATTCATTCCCATATAAACCTCCTAATATAAGTAGGGATAGTTTATATTATCATTTACAATAATATAAAAATTTGATTTAAATCAATTTATTTATTTTTACTTATAAAAAACATATCTATCGATTAACTTAATTTACTAATCTACACTTTTAAATATCTCCACTCTTCCTTAGCAAACTCTTTATGCATAAAATAAGCTACTACAATAAATTGGATAAAGTAGGATGCTAATACCCACTCGTAAGATCCCAATATATAAATTCCATAGAGTGATGGCACTATTTTAAAGATCCACAGAGTGATCATATTTATCTTAAAAGTCTTTTTAGTTAACCCCGCACCATTGAGTGCAAATGTATAGGTAATATCTATAGCAAATGGCAAATGAACTATTGCAAAGACTACTATTGATTCAACAACAATCTTAACACTTTTGCTCTCACTACTAAATAGTGTTGCAAGCTCTACCTTATAAACTATAAAGAGCAGAGCTAATAGCAGCATAAAGAGAAAGTTTAGCTTTGCAATTGTATCTATATAGCTTTTTGCCATATCAAACCGTTTTGCCCCTATCTCTTGCCCAATTAATATGGCTCCTGCACTTGCAAAAGCAATTGCAGGCATGTACCCAATTGCCATTATCTGTATAGCAATATTAAATGCCGCATAGTAGAGACTTCCTAAACTCAATAGTGCAGAAGTAAATATAAGATGTGACATATTGGCTAAGAGTCTTGAGCCAATTTCTGGGTAAGCCACAATCATTGCTCTTTTGCTTATTCTTCTTCGAAACCTTAAAAGTGGAATATATGGCATCTTCTTTCCAAAATAGAGATAGAGGTGTAAACAAGCCACTACTGCGTAACTAATAACAGTAGCAAGTGCCACACCAAAAACTCCCATATTTGGCATTCCAAAATAGCCTAAACCCAATCCAAAGTCTAATAGCACATTTAAAAGTGCTGCAATAATGGCTAAAAACATTGGCATTTTACTATTGCTGTAACTATGGAGTGCCATATCTAAAACACTATTAATAAAAATAAAAGGTATACCTAAAAGTAGAATATAACCAAACTCAATAGCATACTCCAACACTTTGCCATCAATTCCCATAATCCAAAGAATAAACTTTGGCAAAAAGGCAAAGAGCACTATAAAAAGCAGACTACTAGCAATTGCCACTATAAACAGACTTGAAATAACTAGTGAAGCCTTTTTATAACTCTTCTCTCCTACATAGCGAGTAACGAGTACTTGCCCACCTGATGAAAACACAATTGTTAAAGCAAATAAAACTCTCCAAACATTTTGTACTACTCCAACACCACTAATAGCATCTGCTCCAAACTTCGAAACAACATACAAATCTGTAAACATCACAAGTGTATTCATAATTAAATTGACAACTATCGGCCAAGCCAACTCTAATATTACCTTTAACTTCGACATAATAAAAACCTTAACATTTACTCAATAAAAACTTTTACGTAGGATAAAAAACAGTGCAGTCAATTATTGAAGAATACTTAGACACCAAAGAGATTACAAAAATTAAAGCAAAACATACCTAATAGAAGATAGATTAGGTAGATCAAACTTTTAAAGTAGAGGATTTTGTTTTTGTAAGAGCTCTTTGAAGTCTAAGCCTCTAAGCAATAAAAGACTGATATGCAGGCAGAATAAAGTTAATAAACGAAATCATATCAGTCTCCTTTGCTTAAATTAAGATTAACAAAATGTTAACAAAGTTTTACTTAATAGAACTTTAAGTAGAATTTTCTTATTAAACTAGGAGGATAGCAATGGAAAAGTTACAAAAAGAGGGGTATAGTGCATTTTTAAATGAGTATTTTAAAGAGCATAGTGATCTCTTCTTACAATTATCAAAAAGTCAAAAACCACACACAATGATGATTACTTGTAGCGATAGTCGAATAAACCCAGCTCTTTTACTCAATGCCCAACCTGGAGAACTATTTATTACAAGAAATATTGGGAATGTAGTTCCCTCATACCTGATAGAGGGTTCAACTCAAGCTGCTATTGAGTATGCTGTAAATGTCTTAAATATTCCAAAGATTATTGTTTTAGGACATAGCAATTGTGGTGCCTGTGCCCATATGTATCATGAACCAAAAGAGGATGAACCAACACTACCACATGTAGAAGCGTGGCTAAAGAATATTATCCCTGCAAAGAGTGCCGCAATGCTCGAAGTTCACCACGATAGTAGCAAGAATCTTTTTGAACTTACTGAGAAACATAATGTTGTAGTCTCCTTACAACGTCTAATGGAGTATCCATATATTCAAGAGAGATTAGTTAAAAACAAAATCAGCTTAGAGGGGTGGTGGTTCGATATTGGAAGCGGAAAGGTAGAAGTTTATAACTTTACAACAAGAAATTTTGAACCAGTCCTAGAGAATGTAGAGATTACTTAAAAGAGTATCTCTACATCACTTGATTCATCTAAATTTCGCTTAGGATTCTCTTGCTTGTTATCATATATCTCAATAACATTACTATCTATAGGTGTTATTGTCTCTAATGAATCGTTATTCTCATCTTGCCCAGGAATGTTAGAGCCACTCTCATAGAGATCCTCATTTGGATCACTTTTAGGAAGAGGCGAAGTTTTCGTATAGAGTTCTCGTTTTCCATTAATATAGCCACTCATAACACCTTTTGGCTTTTTAAATTTTCTTTCGATATTTGGTTCTGAAATTAATAACTTTCTGTAAAACTCCGCAAAGGCTGGTGCAGCCACTTTGCCCCCAGTTGCCCCCTTAAAGATAGTTTTATATTTATCTCTTCCATACCAAACAATGGTTGTGATTGTTGGCGAATAGCCACAAAACCAAGCATCGATATAGTTATTTGTTGTTCCAGTTTTTCCTGCTAACTCTATCCCCTCAACTGCTGCACTTTTACCTGTACCCTTCTTTATTACATCTTGCAAGATTGAAGTCATCAAATAGGCTTGCTCCGGTTTTGTAAAGTTTGCTATCTCTTTTGGGCGAGTCTCAAAAATTACAGAGTTTTGCTTAGAGACAATCTTTCCTACAAGACGAGGCTCAATCATATGCCCACTATTAGAGAATACTGTATAGATTTGTGCCATCTTAAGTGGAGAGAGGGCTAAATTCCCTAAAGAGATAGAGAGATCATTAGGAATATTCTTAACATCCAAAAGTGCTAAGCGTTTTCGTATCT
>JALWMN010000200.1 GCA_027083895.1 Campylobacteraceae bacterium | reverse complement strand
GAAGAAACCATTAGAGGTTGCTCGTGTCTGCTTTGATAAAAAGGGAGTTGCACACAATTGTAACCACAAAATTCCTAAACCATATATTCCTAAAGAGGAGAAGCCCTATCTTGAATAGGGTAACTCAAGCTTAATCCATATCGTTAGGATCTAGTGGCGGTCGGTTATCTTTTGGGGTTACTAGCCAGAAGTGTCTTACTTCGCTTCTAAAGTTTTCTAATATAAACTCTGCAACTTTCGAGCCTGTTGCATTGAGGTACTCTTGGAGTCTCTTCTTAAGGTAGAGTTTTGGTTTTTCATTTTCGTCTATATCGATTCTTCTAATCTCAATTAACTCTGGATTGATCTTATCTACGAAGTTATGCTCCTTATCGTAAACAAATGCAACACCACCTGTCATACCCGCACCAAAGTTGATACCTGTTTTTCCAAGAATTATAACCTCTCCACCAGTCATATACTCACATGGGTGGTCACCAGTTCCCTCTACAATGGCAACTGCTCCAGAGTTTCTCACTGCAAATCTCTCGCCAACCTCTCCAGCTACAAATAGTTTACCAGCTGTTGCACCATAAAGGCAGGTGTTTCCTGCTCCTGCACCTTTTTTTGGCTTAATAACTATCTTACCGCCAGCCATACCTTTACCAACATAGTCGTTTGCTACACCATCTAGGTTAAGGGTCACACCTTTACTTAAGAATACACCAAAACTCTGCCCAGCAGTTCCTTTGAGGTTAAAGGTAATGCTATTATCCTCTAATCCCTCGTCGCCATAATATTTAGCAATTTCTCCACTAATTCTTGCCCCAAAGCTTCGGTTTATATTAGATATTTCACTATTGATTACTGACTTATAGTTAGGGTTTTTAATTGTCTCTTTTACCTTCTCTAGTAGCTCTAATTCGAACTCATTTTTATCGAATGGATCATTTGCTTTTGCTTTCTTATTTACACCTTTTACTTGAGTAAAGAGTGGTGAGAAGTCAAACTTTTTCGCTAACTCAAGATCCTCTTTGACTCTAAGTAGGTCATTTCTTCCAATAATCTCATCAACACTTCTATACCCCATAGATGCAAGGTACTCTCTTACATCATTCGCTACATGCATTAAATAATTCTTAACCTTCTCAACCACACCTTTATATTTTGCTCTATACTCATCTGATTGTGTTGTAATTCCCACTGGACATTTGTTTGTTTGGCAGCTTCTACAGAAGATACATCGAACAGCCATCATAAGGCTTGTACCAAATGCGTAGTACTCTGCACCAAGAAGTGAAGCTACAATAATATCGCGACCAGCTTTAATAGCCCCATCTGTCTCTAAGTGAACATACTCTCTTAAATGGTTTGCTTTTAGGGCATTTTGTGCTTCAATTAGACCAAGTTCCCAAGGATTACCAGCATGACGAATAGAGGTAATTGGAGCTGCTCCTGTTCCTCCTTCGCTTCCACTAATTACAATTTGGTCTGCATAAGCCTTTGCAACACCGGCTGCAATTGTTCCAACACCAATTGTAGAAACAAGCTTAACGCTAATTTTAGCTCTTGGATTAATCTGCTTAAGATCAAAGATTAACTGAGCTAAATCCTCGATCGAGTAGATATCGTGGTGTGGCGGTGGCGAAATGAGTGTTTTTCCAGGCGTTGTGTGTCTAAGTTTTGCAATATAGGTTGTTACTTTAAAGCCAGGTAGTTGTCCACCCTCTCCAGGTTTTGCCCCTTGGGCTACTTTAATTTGGATATCTTCTGCATTTACAAGATACTCAGGCGTTACACCAAAACGACCCGATGCAACCTGGCGAATTTTACTTTGTTTAATAGTCCCATTTCTTCTTTTATCTTCACCACCTTCACCTGAATTTGATTTTGCTCCTAAACTATTTAGAGCCTCTGCTAAATCTTCGTGAGCCTCTGGAGAGAGAGCTCCAATACTCATAGCTGCACCAATAAAGCGTTTTACAATTTCGCTAGCACTTTCAACCTCGTTAATATCGATTGGCTCTCTATCTGATTTAATATCTAGGAAATCACGAATATAGGTTGGTTCGCGATTTTCTACCATCTCTTTGAACTTTTTATACTCTGTTGGATCATCACTCTCGATTGCTCTCATGAGAGCTTTTGTAAGAGCTGGAGTAACTTCGTGCTGCTCTTCGTTTTTTCGGTACTTAAATACACCGCCATTGATTAATTTATCCTCTTTAAATGCCTCTTTGTGGCGATTTTCGATTTTTGCTTCGATATCGCTATAGTCTAATCCACTAAGCGTTACTTTTGAACCCATAAAACACTCATCAACTAACTCTTTTTTTAGTCCAATAATATCAAAGAGTGCAGAGTTTCTATAACTTGCAACGGTAGAGATACCCATCTTCGACATAATCTTTAAGATTCCCTTATTTAAAGCACTATGAACATTAAAGAGGGCTTCATCTCTATCTAAACCATCTGCATCACTAATTTGGCATACTGTTTTAAAGAGCATATATGGGTAGATTGCACTTGCACCATACGCTAAAAATACTGCAGCATCGTGAGCAGTTACTACTTCGCTACTTATAGCTACAATACTAACGAGGTGGCGAAGCTTATTATCAAGTAATTTTTTATGTAATCTACCAATGAGCATTGCCATTGGTATAGTCTTGTGCTCACTATCGACACCACTATCATCTAAGAAAACAATTCTTACACCATCACTTTTTACATCTTCTAAAATTTTATCCGTTAGAGCCTCAATTGCCTCTTTTAGCCCACTTTTAAATGTTGTTGCATAGGTTCTATTTTTATAATCAGCCTCAAATCTTGGTGATTTTTCATCGCCAAAACTTTTAAGCACTTCAAGTTTTGATTGTGTTAAAATTGGCGAAGTTGCCTTAATTCTTTTTGCGTGTCTTGGCTCTTCATCTAAGATATTGTGTATCTCACCAAAGCCTGTATTTAAGCTCATTACTATTTTTTCTCTTAAAGAGTCAATTGGTGGGTTGGTAACTTGAGCAAACTTTTGTCTAAAGAAGTCGTTAAAGCTTCTATATGGGTAGCTACTAAAACAGGCTAGTGGAGTATCATCTCCCATACTTCCCGTTGGCTCTTTGCCATCAAGGGCAAGTGGTTTAATAAAGAGGTTAATAACCTCTTTTGTTATACCAGCATATCTTTGCTTATATGCGAAATCTTCAACTTCAATAGTCTCATCGATTGCGTATGGATTTTCGATATACTCTTGGAGGTATATCATATTTTCATTGAGCCACTTAGTGTAGTTGTTGCTTCTTTTTAGGTAGTCATCTATATCATCACTCTTAAGCACTACACCAAATTTTGTATCGATTCCTATCATCTGGCCAGATTGGAGTTTACCTCTCTCAACAATCTCATCTTCATCTAAATCTAAAACACCATACTCACTAGCAATGAGCATTCTATTATCTTTGGTTCTTATATATTTTGCAGGTCTTAAGCCATTTCTATCTAACACAACCCCAATATATCTGCCATCAGTTACACTAACTGCTGCAGGACCATCCCAGGCTTCAAAGCGAGTAGAGAAGTATTCATAGAATGCCTTTAGCTCACTATCAAGTGATGGTGCATTTTGCCATGGCATAGGGATAAGTGCACGAACTGTCTTAAAAAAGTCCATCCCATTCATAATTAAAAACTCTATCATTCTATCAAGAGAGCTACTATCACTCTCATCAAATCTAACTATTGGAAGGAGTCTATTGAGCTCCTCTTTGGTAAACACCTCCGATTTAATTGATTCACTCTTAATAAGCGAGTTGATTCTATTGGCTTCTACAGAGTTGATCTCTCCATTATGTGCAATAAATCTAAATGGCTGAGCCAAACGCCACTCTGGAAGTGTATTTGTAGAGAATCTTTGGTGAAAAAGAGCAAAAGAGATTTTAAAATCTTTATCAGCCAAATCTGGATAGAAGTCTTTAATATAGTTTGGCATAAGCAAGCCTTTGTAGGCTATCTTTTTGCTAGAGAATGTTGGGATGTAGAAATCTTTATCATCTATATCGTGTTCTATCTCTTTTCTTGTTAAATAGAGTAGTGCTTCAAATCTTCTAATTGCAATAATTGAGTTTGGTACAATAAATGCATGGTAGATTTTAGGAAGTGTCTCTAGTGCTAACTCTCCAAGTACATCAGTATTTACTGGTACCTCTCTCCAAAATAGAACCTTTAAATCATTTACTTCGCAGTAGTGCTCTACTTTTGCTTTGTGTGCATCATCTTTTGTAAAGATAACACCCACACCAAACTTTTCTGGCAAGTCGTATCCACTCTCTTTAGCAACTTTTCTAAAAAACTTTTCTGGTAAAGAGAATAGCAAACCACTCCCATCACCACTCTTTCCATCTGCAGCAATGGCCCCACGGTGCATCATACGTGAGAGAGCTGTAAGTGCATCTTCTACATTTTTATGAGTTGCTCTGTTATCAATTGAGGCAATAAGTCCAAATCCGCAGTTATCTCTGTATGCTCTGTATAAATCTTGCATAGGCATCCTTGTATTGGAAGTTTCAGGGTAGCTTCTTTGGTTACTCTAAGTTACTCTGTAGTATGGCAAAATACTTAGATTAAATCGAAAAAAATTAAGTACAATGAGATGTAACCACTATTCCCAAATGGCTTAGAGTATATCTAAAAAGTGGTTAAAAGCTCATTAGAGGCATTTTAAAAGTACTTTTTGTAACACTTGCAAAGAGGATAAGTGTTACAAATCCATACGCAATATTTGGTTAAATCTCTCTTGGATCAACAATTTTTCCTGCTAAAGCACTTGCTGCGGCAACTGCTGAGTTTGCTAAGTAGATTTCGCTACTTCTAGCCCCCATTCTCCCAACAAAGTTTCTATTTGTAGTCGAGATACACTTCTCACCTTCGCCTAAAATTCCCATATATCCTCCAAGGCAAGCTCCGCAAGTTGGGTTCGATACTACTGCTCCAGCTTCGATTAAGTCTCGAATATAGCCTTTATCTTGTGCCTCTAAAAAGATTCTCTGTGTTGCTGGAGTTACTATCATTCTAGTGTGTCTTGCAACTCTTTTGCCTTTTACAATTTTTGCGGCAATCTCAAGGTCTTCTAAACGACCATTTGTACAGCTTCCAATCATCACTTGATCGATTTTAATATCATCTTTTACTGCTACCTCAATGCTTTTACCATTTTCTGGTAAGAATGGGTAAGCAACTACTGGGCTTAGTTTATCTAAGTCTATCTCAATAACTTGGCAATACTCGGCATCTTCATCGGAGTAGAAGTATTTAGGCTCTGCTCTTAAGCCGCCATTAGCCTCTTTAACTTTTTCTAAATACTCTTTTGTAATATCATCTGCTGCAATAATACCATTTTTAGCACCAGCCTCAATTGCCATATTACAAATACTAAATCTATCTGCCATTCCTAAATGTTTTATGCCTTCACCTGTAAACTCAAGTGCCTTATAGAGTGCCCCATCTACACCTAAAATTCGAATAACCTCTAAGATAATATCTTTTCCATACACATGCTTCCCAGGCTTTCCATTAAGCACTACCTTAATAGTCTCAGGTACCTTAAACCAATTACCACCAGTTATAATAGCAAAACTAATATCGGTACTTCCCATACCTGTACTAAAGGCCCCAAGTGCTCCATGTGTACAAGTGTGGCTATCTGCACCAATAATGACATCTCCTGGAATTACAAGTCCCTTTTCAGGTAAAAGAGCGTGCTCAATTCCCATATCTTTTTCATCAAAAAAGTACTTTAAGTTATGCTCATAAGCAAAATCTCGGCTAATTTTTGCCTGATTGGCACTTGCAATATCTTTTGGGGGAATGTAGTGATCCATTACAATTGCAAATGCATCTGGGTTTGCTAACTTTTTAGCACCACTCTCGCGAAAGGCTTTAATAGAGATTGGTGTTGTAATATCGTTGCCTATTGTCATATCTATTGGAACTCTTACAATCTCGCCAGCTCTTACCTCTTTGCCAGCGTGGTCACTAAAGATCTTTTCGGTAATAGTTAAACCTGCCATGACTAACCTTATTATAAATTTGGGCGATTATAGCAAAATTGCGATAAAACAAAGCAAAAAGCCTAAAATGAGTACAAAGAGATTTTGCTATAATTACACAATTTTAAAAGGGTAGCAATGAAACTATACGAAATAAAAGCGGTAGCTAATTATCTTAAGCAGTTTACTTTTATTAAAAAGGCGAGACGGATTGCTAATAATGTTATTGAGCTTAATTTTGGTAAAGAGTGGTCGATATTTTTTGACCTCACACGAGGGAACTCTACAATCTATAAAGCTCCTAGCCGCCCTGTAAACCATTTTCATGCTCCATTTGATACACAGCTACACTCATTGCTGAGCCACTCAAAAGTACTAGAGGTTACTGTACCAGCAGATGATAAAGTAATAATCTTTAAAATAAAACCAAAGAGCCAATATAAAGATCGGGTTATCTATGCAAGGTTCGAGCTTACTGGACGCTATACAAACTTAATTCTTACAGATGAGCAAAATATAGTTATCGAAGCACTCCACCATATCGATGCAAACAAGAGTTACCGAGTTGTTAAACCTGGTGTGAAGCTAGCAGAGCTTTTACCCTTTAAGTCAAAGTTTGATGGAGTAGTAGAGGATGTCGAAGCACTCTTAGAGCAGAACTACCAAAGACTCAATAGTGCTTTAATTAAGCGGCTAAAGAGCCAAAAACTCAATAGTATAGATAAGAAGATTCAAAAACTAAAATCGCACCTAGATGCCTTACCAAATGAAGAGGAGCTACTTAAAGAGGCGAACAACTATAGCGAAATTGCAAATATCATCTTAGCAAACCTCCAACAAATAAAGCCCTACGATAAAGAGCTTAAAGCTTACAATTTTCAAGGTGAAGCAATAACAATTAAGCTGCCGCAAAATATTGTTAAAAATCGAATGAGTGAACACTTCTTTAACCTAGCAAAAAGAGCAAAAAATAAAGCCAAAAATGTAAAGATAGAGTATGAAAATCTTCAAGGAAAACTAGCATTTTACCAAAATATTAAGAGTGCCATAGAAAATAGTAACGACCCCTACGAACTCGAGCTTTTGGTACCAAAACAATCAAGAAGCCGCAATAAAAAAGAGAAAAACCAAATAGGCGAAGTGTTTTGGATAGAGGGGTATAAGGTAGTCGTTGGTAGAAACTCAAAAGAGAATCAAGAGCTTCTAAGTGCGGCAAAATCAAACGATATATGGATGCATGTTCGCAATATTCCAGGTTCGCATGTATTTATTCGAACCGATAAACAAAACCTGCCTCAAAGTGTGCTAGAGTCTGCGGCAAAACTCTGTGTCGATTTCTCTACCAAAAACCCTGGCAACTACGAAGTAGATTACACAAAACGAAAATTTGTAAAGATCCAAGAGGGCTCTAGCGTGGAGTACGATAAATATAAAACAATCTCGGTCCTCAAAGAGGGTATAGAGATACGTGAGTAGCAGAAGTTGTGTTATAATAGACTTAAAGGAGTCTATTATGAGATTATTAGAGAGTTTTGTCTTAATAACAGTGCTTCTTTTTGCCAATGGATGTAAAGAGGAGCAAAAAGAGCAAGAGGTAAATGCAACACAACTTCCAAAATTAGAGAGAAAGCAAGAGCCTCAAGAGAAAACACAAGAGCCTCAGAAGAGAAGCCCCTTAAGCAAAATTGGCATCTCTACTGAAGGTGATAAAATTATCATTGAGCCAAAAAAGACAAAAGAGTTTTTAGAAAAGATCGCAAAAAGTCTCCAAAAAGAGGCAATAAAGATTGAACAAGAGGCAAAAAAGATAAAAAAAGAGGATTTTGGCATCACAAAAGAGAAAGATAAAATCACAATCGATCTTAATAAAACCCAAAAGGTGCTCAAAAGCTTTACTAAAGAGTTAGAGAGTGTTGCAAAAAGTTTAGAGAAGGTTATAACCGAAGAGATGAAGTAGAACTCTCAAAATAAAGGGGTCTTAACTTTTCACCATTCCAATATGCAAACTAAATTTAGCCTCAATCTAAAAATATTTCAAAATGCAATAAAATCTAATCGAAAAATATCTTTCTTATAAAATCAAAAAAACTCTTTTAAAGGATTTTTGATGCTCTATTTTCTAAATGGGGGGGAAGTTTCTTTAAAAAAGCCTTCTTAAGTCTGCTTATTCTTCTTGCTTCTTTTTTTATTGTTGCTTGTGCCAATGCAGGGAGTGATCAAACAGTATATTCTGGTGAGCTAGTAACCCTAGATGGTTCAGCCTCTACCCCAAGAGATGGCTGGAAAATTATTCACTATAGATGGCGACAAATTAAAGGTAAAAGAGTAAAGTTAGAGAATAAAAATAGCATTAAAGCTACCTTTATTGCTCCTAAAGTTAAGAGAAAAAGAAGATTAATCTTTCAATTAACTACTGTAGAGAAATCCCCTTATGGTTATACTTTTAAATCTAAAGATAGAGTCAAAGTATTTGTACAACCAAAAGAGAATATCGATACAACTCCACCAGTAATTACTATAAAAGGTGATAACCCATACACTCTAGAGGCAGGTAATGCCTTTAGAGACCCAGGAGTAGAAGCTATAGATGAAACAGATGGCACTGTAGCAGTAAACATAAGCGGAGAGGTAAACAGTAAAGTTGTAGGTGAATATGAAATTATCTACACCGCAAAAGATAAAAGCGGAAACGAAGCAAATGCAACAAGGATAGTAAATGTAATTGATACCACTCCACCAACTATAAACATTTTAGGCGATAATCCACTAATATTAGAGTACGATAGCAGCTTTAGCGACCCAGGAGTTAAAACTATAGATAATGCAGAGGGTAATATAGTAGTTACAAAAGAAGGCAGCGTAGATACCCATACCCTTGGAGAGTATAATATTACCTATATTGCAAAAGATAAAAGTGGAAACGAAGCAAAAGCTATTAGAGTTGTAAAAGTTATAGATACAACTCCACCAACAATTACACTTAATGGCGATAAAAATATCTCACTCTTTGTTGGCGATGAGTATAAAGAGTTAGGTGCAATTGCTATTGATAATGTAGATGGGGAGCTTAAAGTAATAATTAATGGTAAGGTAGATACAAATAAAGAGGGTAACTATACAATAACCTACACTGCAGTTGATAGCTCTGGCAATAAGGCTGAAGCTAAAAGATATGTAGAGGTGAAGAAAAAGCCAGTAACAGTGAAATCTATTACAATTACCCCACAAACAATAGAGCTTAGAGTAAAAGGAGAAGCTACTTTTAAAGTTCTTGGCAACTTAAGCGATGGCACCCAAAAAGAGCTAGTCAGTGCAGATCTAAGCTTAGAAGATAGCTCTTTAGCCGATATAGAAGAGAGTACCCTAAAAGGCTTACAAGAGGGTAGCACTACACTAACAGCTAGATATAAAAACTTGAGTGCAACTGCAAATGTAAGAGTCTATAAAGAGTTAAATACAAGCAACTTTAACGGAGCAGAGTTTGGTAGCGAATATACCAATACAATCCCCCCAAATGCTACCAAAGATAATTACGACCAAAAAAGATTTTGTATGATTACAGGGCGTGTGGTTGATGAGAATAATGAGCCGCTAGAGGGTGTTACAGTTTGGCTGCTGCACCACAAGGAGTATGGAAGTGTAACTACTGATAGCAACGGAACGTATGTCTTGCCAAGTGAGGGAGGAGTTAATTATACTATTCGCTATCAAAGAGAGGGTTACTTAATAGTAGATAGAGAGTTTAGTGCCCCTATTCAAGATTGGGTAGTAGTAAAAGAGGCACAATTATTACCAAAAGATAAAAAAGCAACCCAAATTGATTTAAATGCTTCTAAAGTGCAGGTGCATACTTCTACCCCAACAGTTGATGATAGAGGTGAGCGTTCAACTACCTTAGTCTTTAACGGAGTAAGTAAAGCTACAGTAACCGAGGCTGATGGCACTACAAGAGAGTTAAAAAGCTTTAAAGTTAGAGCAACTGAATTTAAAACCCTAAAATCGATGCCAAAAGAGTTACCAAAAAATAGTGCCTTTACATTCTGTAGTGACTTAACAATAGATGGTGTTAGTGATGATGCAAATGTAAGCTTTGATAAGCCAGTAGTTATGTATGTAGATAACTTCTTAGGCTTTAAGGTTGGCGAAATTGTGCCAATTGGGTATTACGATAGAAAAGAGGGCAAATGGAAGCCATCTAAAAATGGAGTGGTAGTAAAACTTTTAGATAC
>JALWMN010000199.1 GCA_027083895.1 Campylobacteraceae bacterium | reverse complement strand
CGCTCATGACAAAGCCATTTATTATTAGTTTACCAGAGTGTACCATATCGTGATGTTTTTTGCATAGGGGGATGAGGTTATATTTGTGGTTGCTTTTAAAGTGCTCTATAAAGCCACCTTTCTCTTTAGCTTTTGGGGTAATATGGTGGACATCATCTACCACTTCATTACAGATTGCACACTTTGTGAGGTAGAGCTTTTTATTATATCGGCTTCGTTTTTTCTTTTTAAGGAGCTCAACTTCACTAAAGTCACCAGTTAACTCTTTTCTAATCGCATAAGCTGTATCTAAAAACTCTTTATCAAGATGCAAGGCTTTTGCAAACTCTAAACCATAGAGTGTACTTCCACTACCTATTTCGAATTTACGGTTATAGATGAGTTTATCATTCACCTCATCGTAACTTACGCCAAGATGTAAGAAGATTAGATTATCTAACTCTTTAATTACTTGAAGCTTTGTTAATTGATGGAGGTGTGTAGCAAAGATAAAGTAGCTTCCAATACTACTAAGTCTCTTGATTGCAGCCGATACAATAGAGAGAGCAGAGAGTGTTTCGGTTCCATGGCTTATCTCGTCGCCAAGTATTAGTGAATTGGTAGTTGCACGGTTAAATATATTTTTAAGCTCTAGCATCTCGATAGCAAAGGTCGATAAGCCCTTATAGAGGTTATCTTTTGAGACAATGCGTGTAAAGAGCTTATCGATAAGCTTAAAACGCATTGCAGCAGCCGGTACAAAAAGCCCCGCTTGTGCCATAATAACAGCAATTCCTACACTCTTCATAAATGAGCTTTTACCACTGCTATTGATTCCATACAAAAGTACCCCTTTAACTACCTTGCTATCACTTGCTTCGAGTGTAATATGGTTATGCTCTAAATCTTTTGGTACCTCTCCAAGAAGTAAATCATTTGGAATGTAGATGCCATTCTCTTCGCGAGACTCAATAATTGGGTGGCGTAGGGCGATAAACTCTAACATATTTTCATCTACAATCTCTGGCTTTACATAGTTGTAAGCTACAGCACACTTTGCGCCACTTATTGCAAAATCTAACTCTCCAATAAAGGTAATAAGCTTTTCTAACAAGGCACTATAGAGCTTTTCTAAATCGCTTAAAACCTCTATATAGGTGTTTTTAACAAGTGCCACTAGGCGAGTGTGCAAGGCACTATGTTCTCTTGAGAGCTGCTCGATAAGAGGGGAGCTAATTTTAACGCTATTTTTTAGTCTTTTAAAGTAGAAATCTTTTAAAAAGTGGTGTTTGCCATCAATTGTAACAAAGCTTTTTAGTAGTTCATCTTCTATCTGGCTAAAGCGATTTTTGGTTAGGTTAATAAAAAAGCCTTCGCTCTCTAATTGTCCAATAGTAGCAACCTCTGCACCATCAAAGAAGCTATTTATATGCTCTTTTATAAACTCTAGTTGTTTTGTAATTTTAGCTATTTCACTCTCTGTTTTATCGATAAATAGATTTACACCACTATTAAAGATATTGCTATCTATTTGATCTTTTGTAAATTTAGCACTGCTATTTAGGTTAAAGATTCGCTCAATTTCAACTCTAAACTTGTAAACCTCATCGATATTAAAGTTTTCAATATCAAGCTGAAACTGCTCTAACTCTTTGTGGATTTTCTCGATTGAATAAAGCGATGAGTGGAGATAATTTATCTCGAAAGGGTGTACCTTTTTTAGCTTTATTCTTCGTAAAATCCGCTCTATATCGTAGACTTGTTTGAGTGCAGCTTCTAACTTTTTGTGGTTAGGTTTTAGGCTCTCAATTAAGTAGTAGCGACGCTCAAGTTCAGTTTTATCGATAATTGGATTGAGCAGCCGCTCTTTTAAAACACGCTTGCCAATTGGAGTGGAGGTAAAATCAATTAGCTTTAGTAGCGTCATCTCATTTGGATCGCGAGAGATTATATTTAACTGCTCTAAAGCATTATTGCCCAAATATACAAAGTGGCTATTGCCCAAAAATATAGGGCGATTTAGCTTTTCGATGATTGCTGGGTCGTGGTCGATGATGAAATCGAGCAAAAAGGCTAACGATTCACTTGCGTAGGGGTGTTTTTCTAAATCTAAATACTCTATGGGGCTAAGGATTGAGTTGATATTAAAAATCTTTGCAAAGAGCTCATTTTGGTAGCTAATTTTTAGTCTCTGCTGGTTTTCATTGTGAGTGTAGTGCTCTTTAATCTCTAGGTAGTTATAGACAAACTCTTTATCGAGTTCGCAGTCGAACGTGAGTACAACTTCGGATGTATTGTAGGTTTGCAGGAGGTTAAAAATCTCATCTAAAGCGTATGTTTTATCATCTCTTGTAGAGTAGACCTCATTTACTATACATTTGCCTGTTGTAACATCTACTG
>JALWMN010000198.1 GCA_027083895.1 Campylobacteraceae bacterium | reverse complement strand
TCTCTAAAGCAAGTGCATAGAGTTTGAGTGCATCAGAGTAATTCTTCTCAAGGAACAATCGTTCAGCACGATCTAAAAGTTCGCTTACTTGCATATTACTCCTTTTTTAAGTCTAAACCAAATATACACTATTTATATTAACTAATAGTAAATATATTATAGCATAACTTAAAAATATGAATAAAATATATTTAAATCAGAAATATTGAGTAGAAGCGTAACTTTTATAGACAAATTTTTATGACACTTTTAAGTGATCAAATAGAGATATTTTAATCCAATATATGAATATATTTTAATAGCTACTCAGATTGTTTCTCGGCAGCTTGGAGTGCTTCGGCTTGAGCATGAGCAATAAGAGGGTCTATTATTAAGTCTAAAGAGCCATTATTCATTACATCATCAAGTGCATAGATAGTTAAGCCAATTCTATGATCAGTAATACGGCTTTGTGGGTAGTTATAGGTCCGAATCTTCTCGCTTCTATCTCCGCTTCCAACTTGGAGCTTTCTATCTGCTGCAAGTTTATCCATCTGCTCTCGCATTTGAGCCTCGTATACTCGAGACTTCAATACCTTCATCGCTTTCTCTCTATTTTTATGTTGCGACTTCTCATCTTGGATTGCTACAACAATCCCTGTTGGAATATGGGTTAATCGCACTGCTGAGTCTGTAGTATTGACACTTTGCCCACCACATCCACTCGATCGGTAGACATCCATCTTGATCTCATTTGGTTTAATATCTACCTCTACATCATCAACTTCTGGAATAACAGCCACTGTAATTGCAGAGGTATGAACTCTCCCTTGTGTCTCTGTAGCAGGGACTCTTTGGACTCTGTGTGTTCCAGCTTCAAACTTCAATTTACTATAGACACTCTCCCCTTTAATAAGAGCAATTAGCTCTTTATAGCCACCAGCTGTCCCTTCAGAGGAGCTTACAATCTCAACTCTCCAACCCATCTTATCGGCATAGCGACTATACATCTTAAAGATATCTTCAACAAAGAGTGCACTCTCATCACCACCAGTTCCCGCTCGAAGCTCAAGGTAGATATCCTTTTCATCATTTGGATCTTTTGGGATCATTAATATTTTAATCTCCTCTTCGAGCTTCTCTAAATGTGGTTCAAGATGAGAAAGCTCCTCTTTTGCTAACTCTCCAAACTCAGGATCTCCAAGCATCTCTCTATTCTCTTCTATTGCTTCAGAGACCTCAATGTACTCTTTTGCCTTTATTACAATTGGTTCAAGTTGTGACTGCTCTTTGCTAAGCTCAGTCATTCTTTTTATATCGCTTGCAATTTCTGGAGTACTAAGTTGTTCAGTAATCTCATTATATCGATCGATAAATGGTTGGAGCTTACTTTTAAGCATTAAAAGATCCTAATAGTGTAGCTTATGAGCTAGAGGCAAAGGAGGCTATGCTACCTCTAGAGAGTTTACTAATTTGTGAAGACGACTCACTTTGCGAGAAGCTGTCTGCTTCTTTAAAAAACCTTTACTTACAAAGTGGTGAAGCTGCTTATTTGCAACCTTTAGTGCCTCGAGTGCTGCCTCTTTATTCCCCTCTTCTACAGCAACTCTTACAGCTTTTACGATATTTTTATATCTTGTTCTGTAGTATCTATTACGCTCAGTTCGTTTAATTGTCTGTTTTGCTCTCTTTTTAGCAGACTTATGATTTGCCATCTATTTTCCTTAAAATTGGTAATTTTTTAGGTTATTGACCCACTATTAAAGTTTGCGAATAATACCCAATTTTTATTTAATTTTTTATTAATGGGTGTTACTAAGAGTAATTTTTTCACTTTTTTCGATAGAATACTAATTCGAAAATAGATATGGAGTAGCAAATGGAACTATTTGGCACAGATGGAGTGCGTGGAAAGGCAGGGGAGAAGGTAACAGCACAAGCTGCTTTACAGCTTGCAATGGCTACTGGTATATACTTTCAACCATATGCAAAGAGTAAAAAAATTTTAGTTGGAAAAGATACTAGACGTAGTGGTTATATGATTGAAAATGCAATTGTCTCTGGATTAACAGCAGTAGGGTATAATGTCATCCAGATTGGACCAATGCCTACTCCAGCAGTTGCCTTTATTGCAAATAATATGCGTTGCGATGCCGGTATCATGATTAGTGCAAGCCATAACCCCTATTACGATAATGGTATTAAGTTTTTTGATGCTGAAGGAAATAAACTCGATCGAGAGGTAGAGTCGAAAATTGAAGCAATCTACAAAGATAACAAGAGGATACACCAAGCACAAGTTACTGGAAGAAAAATTGGCCGCTCAAAGCGAATAGACGATGTAATTGGCCGCTATATTGTCCATATTAAGAACTCCTTTCCACAACACCTTACACTCAATGGTCTACGCATTGTTATCGATTGTG
>JALWMN010000197.1 GCA_027083895.1 Campylobacteraceae bacterium | reverse complement strand
GGAATCCAATCTTTGAAAAATTCGATGATAAAGAGGATACAAAAGAGATGGAGATAATTGTCTCTACTCGCCCAGTTATCGATCTTGGTGACTATAGCGATATTGCTCCAGAGTTTGAAAAGCCTGAGCCAAGTGACGAAGAGATCCAAGAGGAGCTAGAGAGTATTGCTCAAAAGTTTACCAAAGCTAAGAGTATTCAAGAGGAGCGTCCACTCCAAGAGGGTGATATTGCAGTTTTTGACTTCAAAGGTTTTGTAGATGGCAAAGCTTTTGAGGGTGGGAGTGCAGAGAATTTTGAGTTAAAGATTGGCTCAAAGCAATTTATCGAAGGTTTCGAAGAGCAGATGGTAGGTATGCAAAAGGGTGAAGAGAAGAAGATCACTGTAACTTTCCCAGAAGATTACCAAGCAGCAAACCTAGCTGGTAAAGAGGCAGAGTTTGAGATTAAGCTTCACGATATTAAAGAGGAGATTGCACCAGAGATTGATGATGCACTTGCAGTAAAAGCTCTTGGAAAAGAGGATGCAACTCTTGATGAATTAAAAGAGTATGCAAAAGATATTCTTAAAGATGCAAAGGTGAGAAGACTCTACGAAGATGAGCTCAAACCAAAAATTTTAGAGAACTTAATCGCAAAATATGACTTCGATCTTCCAAAAAATATTGTCAACCAAGAGATTGACAATCTTGTCAACCAAAAGGCACAAACGCTCTCTAAAGAGGAGCTTGAGGAGATCAAGCAGTCAGAAGAGAAACTCAATGAACTTCGCGAATCTGTAAGAGAAGATGCAGAAAAAAGTGTCAAAGCAACATTTATTGTAGATGCAATGGCAAAGGCTGAAAATATTGAAGTTAGCGATAGCGAAATTACCCAAGTAATCTACTACGATGCCCTTATGAATGGGCAAGATCCACAAAAATTAATGGAGTACTACCAAGCTAATAACCTCTTCCCTGTTATAAAGATGGGAATGATCGAAGATAAACTCTTTAGTAAACTCTTAAAACTTGATGAAGAGGAGAAAGAGGAAAAGTAATCTTCTCTCCACTCACCCCCTCTTACCTCTCCTAAATAATTTTTTGCTATACTATTAAAAAAATATAATCTATAAGGACACTAGATGAGTTATATTCCATATGTTATAGAGCAAACTGGTCGTGGTGAGCGAAGTTACGATATCTATTCAAGACTCTTAAAAGATCGAATAGTTATGCTTAGTGGTGAAATTAACGATGCTGTTGCATCAAGTATAGTTTCCCAGCTTCTCTTTTTAGAGGCACAAGATCCAGAAAAAGATATCTACTTCTATATCAACTCTCCAGGTGGAGTCATTACAAGTGGTTTTAGCATTTATGACACAATGAATTATATTAAACCAGATATCCATACAATCTGTATTGGACAAGCAGCATCTATGGGAGCATTTTTGCTAAGCAGTGGTACAAAGGGGAAGCGATATGCCCTTCCAAATGCTCGTATTATGATCCATCAACCACTTGGTGGAGCACAAGGGCAAGCAACCGATATCGCTATTCAAGCAGAAGAGATCTTGCGTATGAAGAGGCAGCTTAATAAGATTATGGCAAAAAATTGCGGCGTAACAGAGAAGAAGATCGAAAGAGACACAGAGCGAGACTACTTTATGAGTGCTAAAGAGGCAGTGGAGTATGGCTTAATCGATGAAGTGTTGGAGAAGAGTCTCTAAAGATGGTACGCGAAATTTTAGTCTATCCAAATAAGATCCTTAAACAAAAGAGTGAACCTGTAACCGAATTTAACGAAGAGCTCCATACTCTCTTAGATGACATGTATGACACAATGGTTGCAAAAAATGGTGTTGGTTTAGCAGCTATCCAAATTGGAGTGCCAAAGAGAGTATTGGTAATTAATATCCCAATCGAAGAGCAAGATGGGGCACAACCAAAAGAGAATACTATTGAGGTGATTAATCCAGAGCTTATTGAGTGCAGCGGCACAAGAAAGTACCAAGAGGGGTGCTTAAGTATTCCGGGCTTTTATGAAGATGTAGAACGCTATGCCAATGTAAAATTTCGATACTACGATCGGTATGGGAATATGCATGAGACCCAAACCGATGATTTCTTAGCCATTGCCATTCAACACGAATATGACCACCTAGAGGGAAAACTCTTTATAGAGAGGCTCTCAATTCTCAAACGCAAAAAGTTTGAAAAAGAGTGGAAGAAGCGACTCAAAAAGAAGCAGTAAGAGTATTACAATGCAAGAGCAAAAGCCACAATTTGAAGCCTTTGAGTTTAGAGGAGATGCCAAAGAGTACTTTAAAATCTGGATAGTCAATATTGCTCTTACACTCCTAACCCTTGGTATCTACTCTGCATGGGCAAAGGTGCGAACCAACCGATATATTTATGGAAACACCTACCTTAGCAACTCCAACTTTGAATATAATGCTAATCCAAAAAGA
>JALWMN010000196.1 GCA_027083895.1 Campylobacteraceae bacterium | reverse complement strand
TAGGTGTAGAACGATCTCTTAAATGGATAAAAGAGGCAGATATTATTGTTGCAGTTTTTGATGTTTCGCAATCCTTAAATAGTGAAGATTATAAAGTTCTAGAGCTTTTAAAGGGTGCAGAGGAAACTAAGGTTATTATTGTTTTGAATAAGATTGATAAAGGAAGAGTAGTTAACGAGTCACTTTTTGAAGCGTATGAAGTAGTAGAGATTAGTGCTAAAGAGAGTGTTGCTCCACTCTTAGAAAAAATTGAATCGAAATTAAATAGCATTGGGAGTGCTGATGAGTTGATGCTTGTCTCAACGCGTCAAATAGAGTCTGTAGATAGAGCACTTAAAGAGATCAATTTAGCAAACGAGCCTCTTTTTAATGGTGAATTGGAGTTTTTTAGTTACCATATAAATAGGGCTGTAGAGGCATTAGGTGAAATTACAAGACCCTATAGATATGAAGAGATTCTAGATAAGATCTTTAGTGATTTTTGTTTAGGTAAATAGTTGCGATTACTGCTCAAATAAATATATGGATATTTTTACTTGATCTATCTTTATAAGCTCTATTTTTCTACGCTAAAGGGTAAGAATATCAGTTAAATATTTATAAGAATTTTGTATAATTGATAAAACCAATAGTAGAGTTTATAGGAGATTGTAAGAATGAATAGAGTTTTAAAATTTTCTGCAGTTGTATCTATTGTGTTAGGTTTAGGTGGATGTAATATCTATAGACAGGTTGTATTGCCAACTCCATACTATCCACAAGGGGAGCAGGCATCTATTGGAACACCAGTCACATCACAGCCACTAGAGCAGATTCAACAGCAGCAAAACCAAACAGCCTCTAATGGATTTACACCAACACCAAAGCAAAGCAGTGCAAATGTAAATAGTGCAATAGTGCAAAGAATACCTTTTCCAGAAGCAGAGTATTCAAGCCTATCGCGTACTGGAAATGGACGTGTTGTAGGATCTATATACTTAACTACACCATCTGGTCATAAGATTTATGGTAAACAGACTAGACTCTATCTAAATCCTGTTACGAGTTACTCTACTCAGTGGTATGAAAAGAGCTATTTAGGTGGAGCAAAGATGTCAAAAGTCGATCCAAGACTCTTTAATTACCTTAAATTTACAACCTCTGATAACAATGGAAAATTTGAATTTTTAAATGTACCAAGTGGAAGTTACTATCTTATTGGTGTAGTAAAGTGTGGTGCTGAGTGTGGTTATGATAGAGTAAAAAATATTAGAATTGCAAAAAAGATATCAGTATTTGGAAATAGTATAAAGAGTGTTGATTTGAGTAAAGAGCTTCAGTAAGCTTTTGTTAATCACTTTTGCTAGAGAGTCAATTTAGCCAAAATTTTGCATTGAAATAGACAAAGTTTTGGCAAATATTTTTGAGCCCATTTACTAAAAAATGTGCAAGAGTGGTTCTGAGTGATTGTGAATTTAACATATGGTATAAATGATAGATTATGTAAATGCTTTAGAGTAGATGGTTGCTAAAAGATATGAATTTCTGATGCAAAATTTGGGTTAGATATAAAATAAATTTTGTATTAGAGGTTATTGGGTTTTAATGCTTGATAACCTCTATTGCCAAATTTTAGATAAATAAAGGCATCATAATATTATTGATAAAAGGATAGATATGAAGAGTATGATGATTGTTGCGCTTGTTAGTGGGTTTGCATTTACATTAAATGCACAAAGTGTAGATGGGAAAGAGCTTTTTGTAAAAAAATGTGCAACTTGCCATAGTTTAACAATTCCTCAAGATAAAAGTAAAATGAAAGCTCCACCAGCTCGAGGCGTGATGTTTCATATGAGAGAGGCTTTTGGTAGTGACGAAAAAATTAAAGCACATATTTTAGATTTTGTGATGGATCCAAGTAGAGAGAAAGCTATTTGTAAAAGCGTAAAGAGATTTGGAGTTATGCCATCTCTAAAAGGTAAAGTGAGTCAAGACGAGTTGAGTGTTATAGCAGATTGGATGATAAAAAATCTACAGATGAATCAGGCAGAGCATCAAAAGATGCAGGGTAAGTAGATTACCCTGTAGAATAAAAGAGCAATAAGGGAGATCCCTTATTGTTAATCTTCTACTGTTACTTCTACAGAAGGACCTTCCCAAACACCATGTTTAGTACAGTATGCCATAGCAGTTAATTTTAATTTGCTCTTCATTGGTCTTATATAGAAAGTTACTTTTGCATGAGACTTCTCATTACCAAATGTACCTGGTACAAAGCTAGTGTGAGCCAATTTTGTTTCTCCATCAAAGAGTGTAATAGACTCAATGTAGTGATCAAAATCATCTGGGTGAGTATACTCTTGTCCCATCTGAACTGTTACTTCAAAAAGCTCACCTTTTTTTGCTGTAGTTTCACAACTTACAAATGGTGAGTGTCTGTCTATATAATCTTTTTTTGCCTCTTTATCGATCTCTGCGATATCTTGATATCTATTGATAGTTGGCATTTACAATCCTTTATA
>JALWMN010000195.1 GCA_027083895.1 Campylobacteraceae bacterium | reverse complement strand
GAACCAAAGAACCCTACCGTATGTTTACAAGCCGTGCTGAATATAGACTGCTTTTAAGAGAGGATAATGCACATTTAAGACTTAGCCACTATGGTAAAGAGCTAGGTCTCTTAGAGGAAGATTTTGCAACAAGAGTAGCACAACTCAAAGCAGACATTAACGAAGCTCTCCATTGGCTCAAGAGCAACTTTGCAACTCCTACAAAAGAGTTTAGTGCTACCCTACAAGAGCTAGGCGAGACAAAAATTAACGATAAGACTGCCTATATCGATATAATTGCTAGAATTAAAGAGCCAACAGTAGAGAAACTTTTAACTCTTGTACCAGAGTTTCGAAAGTACAATAAAGAGGCACTTGAGCAGATCCTTATAGAAGCTAAATATTACAGATATATCCAAAAGCAGCAAGAGCAGATCGATAAAATGCAAGAGATGCTTAAGGTTAAAATTCCGCAAGATTTCGACTACTCTACGGTACAGGGCTTAAGCAACGAAGTTGTAGAGAAACTGCAAGCTGCAAACCCACCAACGCTGCATAGTGCATCATTAATTAGTGGGATTACACCTGCAGCACTAGAGATAATTCATGTCTATATAAAAATGCGGCAAAAGGGGAAATAGTGCTCTATCTATACGCATACACAAACCATAAAGAGAATTTAGATAGCCTAAGAAGAGTAAAAGCTCTATATGAGGCTTTTAAAAAAAAGGGGATAGAAGCAGAGATACTTTTAAATGAGTATAGAGCCCAACTACTTGCAAGAGATTGGGGCTTACCACTTGCGACTACCATTGAGACAATCAAAGATATCGATGCAGTTGCTACTGTCGATGATATAGTAATTATAGACTCTCTAGAAGCACTTGAAGGAAAAGTTCTAGAGTATGGAAGATATTTTAAAAAGCTGATCTACATTAATCCAACTTGTGAAAAAAGAGTAATAGATGAAGCAGAAAATATCCAACTTGGAGTTGATGGCTACATATACTCAATAGTCAATCAAAACAATTTAGAGGAAAAAACACTCTTTATCTATGGTGATAGCGATTACGATAAAACTATATTAAAAAATTTAGATATTTTTAAAAATAAAAACATCGACCTCTATTGGGGCAACTACTTTTTTGTAAAATATGAAGATGAATTTACACAAGTTTTTAATGAAATAATTGAACCAGAAGAGTATTATAGTCTCTTAAGCAGTTACAGAAATATTTTTACCTCATCTATACATATTGCTATTGAAGCCAATGCAAATGGCCTTAACACATCTTTCCTGGAACTTAAAACAATGAGTGAGTGTGAAAAAAGTATCTTAAAAGAGTTAAAAATACCTATCGTTAAAAATATTATAATAAATAATTATAATAAAAATAAATCTTCTGCTATAATAAATAATATTGTAGAGAGAATTGTAAATATATCAAAAAATTATATGTGAAATAACTTCACACAAATTTTTCCAATATTCTCTCCATAATCATTTTTAACACCTCTACTTAATAAAAATAAACTTATAATAAAATGTTAGTCAATTTTTCTTAGAAAGGATACTTATGAGCGATAGAAGAGACTTTATGGGTATGGCTCTTGGTGCTTTTGCAGGTTTGGGTGCTCTTGGTGCACTCTATGCAGCAAAACGTACGTGGGATCCGCTACCAAGTGTAAAGGCAGGAGGATTTACCACTATAGATCTTAGTGGTGCCAAGGAGAATGAACTCAATACAGAAGTGTGGAGAGGAAAACCTATCTTTGTAATGAAGGTAGGCAAAAATAATCCAGCTTACAACGATAAGAGATTAATTAAAGTTGGAAACGATAGATTCTTTATTGCAATTGGTCTCTGTACGCACTTAGGTTGTATTCCAACATACTTTCCTGAGAAAAATAAATTTATCTGCCCATGCCATGGTGGGCAATTTGATGCAGCTGGTAAAGTATTAAAAGCACCACCACCAAAGCCATTAACAATTCCTCCATTCAAATTAGAAGGTACAAAAATGGTATTAGGTGAAGAGGGAAAAGAGTATAAAGAGATGAAAGCACAAAAGCTAGTTTAGGAGGGGAAATATGGCACATTTTGATCCAAACGCTAAGCCATTTACCAAAAAATGGTTAAATGAGAGGTTAGCAATTGAAACAATTGAAAGGGTGATGTCAACGGAGTATTGGATTCCAAAGAATATCAATTTTCTATGGGCAATGGGCATGGTTTTAGCAGCAACTTTTGGTCTGCTTTTAATTAGTGGTATTTTTCTTTTAATGTATTATATCCCAACTACAAAAGAGGCTTTTAATAGTGTTAACTACTTAATTATGTCTCAAGTTGGTTATGGTTGGTTATGGAGACATATTCATGCAGTAGCAGCTTCGGTAGTATTTTTGATTATCTACATCCATATGTTTACAGGAATCTACTACGGCTCGTATAAAAAAGGTAGAGAGATGATATGGATCTCTGGAATGCTTCTATTTTTAACATTCTCTGGTGAAGCATTTGCAGGATATGTACTCCCATGGGGTCAAATGAGTTACTGGGCTGGTATGGTTATCACTAACCTATTTGAAGGTTTCTCAAAAGATTTCTTAGGTGGTGCACTTAATTTCCCTGGTTTAGTAGAGTGGATTAGAGGAGATTATGTTCCAGGACAAGCATTTATTGGTAGATTCTTTATGCTCCATGTTGTATTAATGCCATTAGCAATTATTGGTTTAATTGTGCTTCACTTTGGAGCTTTAAGAATTCCTCACGTAAACAACCAAGATGGCGAAGAGATCGATTTTGAAGCAGAAGCTGAAAAGTGGAAAGCTGGTAAGAGAAAAGAGTCAAAGGTTATTCCATTTAAACCTGTATTCTTAAGTAAAGATGTGTTTGTATTAAGCATATACTTTATATTCTTCTTCTATTTAGTCTTCTACCATTTCGAATTTGCTATGGATCCAGTTAACTTTGACCCAGCAGACCCATTAAAAACACCTCCTCATATCTATCCAGAGTGGTATTTCTTATGGAGCTATGAAGTTTTACGTGCTTTCCCTAAAAACCCTGGACTAGTAGCCTTTGGTTTTGTACAAGCAATTTTACTTGTGCTTCCATTCTTAGATAGAAGCCCAAATGTTGCTCCTGCAAGTAAAAGAGGACCATTTAAAATTTGGTTTTGGCTACTTTTAGTGGATATGGTGATTTTAACTATTTTAGGAAAACTACCTCCAGAAGGTATATTCACAATATTAGGTAAAATCGCAGCGTACACACTAATTGCATTATGGATAGCACTTCCGTTTATTACAAAAGCGGAAAAGCCAATAGGAGGTAGATAATGAAAGAGTTAAAGATTTTAGCAGTTGTCGTATTCTTTACGCTTGTAACATATTGGGGAGTAGAACCATATGCTCACTCTGTTATGCATAAACATGTAGAGGGGCACGATTTTAAATATCCAGATATCAATGCAAGTAAAGTAAAAGGCAATGCACAAAATGGAAAAAATTTAATTGCATCTTGTGCAGGCTGTCATAGTATTAAATCTCAAGGCATAAAAGCTCCAATGGATGTAATGAATGCTTCAGCAACATATGGTGTAAATCCACCAGATCTAAGCAATGCTGGTGCAATCTTTGATGAAAAATTCTTAATTGCATTCTTACAGAACCCAGCTCATACCGCCAAAGCAAAACCAAACTTTGCTATGCCTCCTAGTGCAGGAAGCGAACAAGATGCAGCAGATATTGTAGCTTACTTAAAATCTATTGCTCCAAAAGAGATTACTCCTAAAGAGGCTTATGTTACAGCTTGTGGTAGATGTCACGCAAATAGTTATGGTAAATGGACACAAATTGGTGATGTGCCTAAAACTAAATTCAATATTAAAACTAAAAACGATGTTAAATTAGCAGAATTTAAAATTAATGTTGCGAAGTATCAAGATAAATTAGCTGATTATATGGGTAAACTACCACCAGATTTAAAAGTAATTGTTAGAGCAAGAAGTAAGCACTTCTTAGAGACATTTGTAGAAGATCCTCAATCACACCTCCCAGGTACAGCGATGCCTAGAGTTGGTGTTACCAAAGAGGGCTTTGAGAAAATCTATGAGTATTTAGAGTCAACTGGTGATCCAAGCAAAGCAAAAAGAGAAAAAGTTGGACCAATTGTCTTAGGATTCCTTGTTATCTTTGCAATTTTAGCCTTCCTATGGTATAAATCTCAATGGAAAGGTTTAAAAGATTAACCTTTGTAAACTTATACTACAAGCATTTTGCTTGTAGTTACAATTCTCGTAATTCTTTTACTTTTTTGATAAAAATCATCTAAAATATACAATTTTTCTGCTACTCTTTTATTTGTTTAAAGGTTGAAGGTTAAAGGTTGAAGGTTGAAGGGATTTGATATAAAACTCCCTCGACCTTCTTCCTTCTTCCTTATTCAAATATAGAAGGTAAATATGTTAATAGATGGTCATGGCAGAAGAGTCAATTATCTAAGGGTATCTGTAACGGAGAGATGTAACTTTCGGTGCCAATACTGTATGCCAGAAAAACCCTTTAGTTGGGTACCAACTGAGAAGCTACTCTCCTTTGATGATCTCTTTAAGTTTATAAAAGTAGCTATAGATGAGGGGATCAATAAAGTTCGTATAACAGGTGGTGAACCACTACTTCGTGAAGATTTAGATAGGTTTATCAAACTTATCCATGACTACAAGCCAGATATCGATTTAGCAATAACAACCAATGGATACCTCCTTTCTAATGTTGCACAAAAATTAAAAGATGCAGGTCTTAAACGATTAAATATCTCACTGGACTCTCTTAAACCTGCTGTTGCTGCACAGATTGCTCAAAAAAATGTACTCTCACATGTACTTGAGGGTATTGAAAAGGCATTAGAGCTTGGCTTAAAAGTTAAAATTAATATGGTGCCTCTAAAGGGTATTAATGATAGTGAAATTTTAGATATCCTAGAGTATGCAAGAGAGCGAAATATTCAAGTTCGCTATATAGAGTATATGGAAAATATCCACGCAAGTAGCGATATCAAAGGGATGCATGGGAAAGAGATTTTAAACATAATTAAGAGTCGCTACACCATTAAAAAGATTGGAAGAGTAAGCAATAGCCCAAGCTTTAACTATGAGATAGTTGAAAATGGCTATATCTTTGGGCTGATAGATCCACATAAACATGATTTTTGTGAAGATTGCAATAGAATCCGTTTAACTGCTGAAGGCTACTTGATCCCTTGTCTCTATTTCGATGAAGCCCAAAGCATTGCAGAGGCTGTAAAAGCGAATAATATAGATAGAGCAACTACAATTTTAAAAGATGTACTTGCAAATAAACCTAAAGAGAACCGTTGGGGAAATGAAGAGGCTGAAAATAACTCCCATAGAGCCTTTTTTGAAACGGGTGGTTGATGTTCTACTTAGTTGAAGAGTTCTTCTCTATCCAAGGTGAAGGAAAATATGCTGGGTACCCATCTTACTTTTTAAGAATAGGTGGCTGTAACTTAAGCTGCCCAGGATTTAAAACAGAGTATAGTATCCATGGAGAAGCAAAACTTGGCTGCGATACCTACTTTGCTGTCGATAGAGCCTTTGCAAACAAATGGAGACTTATTAACTCTTCGGAAAATTTTATTACCCATTTAAAAAGCAAATTTAAAGCTATAAAGTATAAACCTCATGTAGTTATTACTGGAGGTGAACCCCTACTCTACTATAAAGATAGCACCTTTTATACTATTTTCGAATATTTAATTGAAAATGGTATTAAAGTTACTTTCGAAACCAATGCCACAATCGAAATAGATTTTAAAAAATTTCCAGCCTACAAAGAGGCTATTTTTGCACTCTCTATCAAGCTCTCTAATAGTCTTGAACCTAAGAATAAAAGAGTTAACAAAGCAGCAATCAAAGCAATTATCACACAAGCAAAAGAGTATTTTTTTAAATTTACGATTAGTAAAGAGTTAGTAGAGACTACCGCTAAAGAGGAGATTGATGAGATCACCTCTTTAGACCCCCATCCACTTATCTACTGTATGCCTGTAGGCGAGAGTCGTCAAAGCATCTGGAAAAACGATTTGGCAGTATTCGAATTCTGTAAAAAGTACAACTATATCTATAGTGATAGACTCCACATTAGAGTCTTTGATACAACGCATGGTGTATAACCTACTCTAATAATCTTTTAAAATCATTTAATGTAAAGAGTAATAGATTGGAGACTTTACTCTTATAAAACTCTCTACTAAAGCCACTTTTTGAAAAGAGTACATAGATATCAGCTTCTAGAGTAGACTGCTCTATTTTACTCTCTAATTTTACCAATTCACTTTTAATCATTGGTCGATTTCTATATTTACACTCACCAATAACCACTTTACCTAACTTTGTTTTTGCAAAAATATCAAACTCGCTATAGTAGTTCCATAAAGAGCCATACTCTACAATTGGATCAATTTTTTGAAAATAGATTCTTAGCAACTCATTACTTAAATCCTCAAACACAGATGAAGAGAGCCTATACCTCTCTTTATGAAAATATTTTAAAAGACTCTTACTATCTAACTCTCTCTCTTTGGTATAAAAAGGCTCTATAAAGGCAAACCAAAATTTTATAAAAGGTTTAGTAAAGTAGAACTTATCCTCTATTTTATAGGATCGAAACTCCTTTTTTATTGCTTGCTTTGAATAGAGTCGAATGGGTTTCTCTCTTGATTCTTTTCTTGTAATAACACCATTCATTAAGAGCTCCCCTATAAGCTCACTGCCTCGATGTTGTCCTATTTTTAATCTATTTAAAAGGGAGTCGATTTTACCATCACCTCTTGCTAATCCAATAAGAAACTCTCTAAATGGTTCATCAAAAAGAAAGAATGGAAGTTGTTTTTTAGCACTCTCATTAAGTGCAAGTGTAGTAATAATTTCATCTAATGGATTATAAAGCTCTATATTCTCATCTTCTAATCCACCAAATAGTGCATAGAAGTCTATAAGCTCTTCAAAACGAATGTAGCGATGCTGTAAATAGAATTTTTGAAAAAGTTGCAGTGAAAGATTTTTACTCATATAGAGGCCGCAAAAATGCGACTCTCAATTACTTTAATGTAGCAATATATGCAGCTAAAGCTTTGATATCTTCATCACTCATAGCAGCAACTTGACCTTTCATTACACCGCCCATACCATGAACATTTCTAGTACCAGCTTTGTAACCTTTAAGAGCCTCTTCTACTTTTGCAGCATCCCAACCTTTAATTACTTCTGACTTACCTAGAGCTTTTTGTCCACCATCTGCACCATGGCACCCAGCACACTTAGCATAAAGTGCTTTTCCTTTTCCAGCATCAGCTGCACCAGCAGTTGCGTTTGCATCAGTAGCATTAGCCTCTCCTGCCATAGCAACACCACAAACTAAAAGTAACGATAATGCGATTCTTTTCATAGCTTCTCCTTGTTTTTTTATAATAGTATTATAGCAATCTAAAATGAAATTAATGTGAATTTTATTAACACTACTTTAAATTTCCTTCAATTTTATAATTATCCCAATACCAATTAATCAATTTTTTTAATAGTTCATCACTCACTTTGATAGGTTTTAATGGCAAATACTTCTTAATAAACTCCTCATCCATGACCGAAGAAGACTTAGTTGGATTTTTACAATAGTAAAAAAGAGCAGTTTTAAAGTTCTTCTCACCACCATAGACAAGAAGTGCCTGCATAAATGTTTTTCGTAAACTAATCCCTTTTTTTCTATGACACTCAATACAACTGTTTGCTGCATCTACTAGTGTAAACGAAATAAAAAATATTAATATAATTTTTACCATTTTACTTTTACCTCTGTTCCCTTCTCTTTATCCGAAATAACTTCAACACGAAAACCATACCTTTTTGCAACCTTATCAACAATACTTAATCCTATCCCAAAACCACCTTCACTCTCATTAAAACGGCGATACCTCTCAAAAATCTTATCTAAATTACTCTTTTCAATCCCTATACCACTATCTCGAACCACAAAATAGTTGCGATTTAACTCTATCTCAATACTTCCACCCACTCTATTATATTTAATAGCATTAGAGATTAAATTATCTATCAACCGCTCTAAAAGAACTCTATCTACTTTAAGCACAACACTCTCAAGACTCTTCTTAAGATTTAATCTCTTCGACTCTATATGGAGTTGAAAATACTCAATTCGCTCCTCAACAATCTCTTTTATATCATACTTCTCATCACGTGACTCATTTTTACCAGAGAGTACACTTAACTTTAAATCCTTATAGATAGTCTCTAATGTTCGAGAAGCTATCTCAATTCTCTTTATTCTCTTTGCTTGACTTTTACAGGCATCACTACTTTGCAACATCTCAATATTGGTATTGATAATACTTATAGGTGTATTAATCTCATGAGTTGTATCTTTAATAAAATTATCTAATAACTCAATGGATCTTTGCATAGGCTGGATAAAGAGTTTTGCTAAGTAGATGCCTAGAAGCAAAAGAAGTAGAAATGCTATCGTTCCATAAAGAATAATATTTTGAAAAATTCTATACTCCAACTGACTATTTTTAGGTATCTCAATAAAGAGATACTTTGCACCTAGATAGTAATCACTTAAAATTGTTGAGTAGATCGCATAATTCTTTGTAAAATAAAAGTTTTTATTAAAATCGATTCGGTTACTTTTTAGAGTTGAAAAGATCTCTTTATACTCTAAATCATAAATAGCACTATTAAAGCGTTCATCACGAGGATATTTATTATATTTAGGAAAGTGGTTATGAAGCCACTTTAATCGTTTTATCTGTAAAACACTTAACTCTTGCATTAAAGTTTTATATTGAAGCTCAAGTCGGTCACTATTGGCTCGATAATAAATTATTGAAATTGAGATAATAACTAAAGAAATAAGGAGCAGATAGATACTCAAAAATCTCCAAAAACTCTTCTTTTCACTACTGAGCAATGTATCTATACCCTCTTTTTTTAATACTCTCTATTGAACCTTGTGGTAGTAGTTTTCTTAAATTTTTTATATAGGTCCGCAATGAGCTATCGCTTGGTGTCTCATTATAATCCCACACCTCATTAAAAATCTGTTCATGAGAGAGGATCTCATTTGGATGCAATAGAAAAAGTTCAAGAAGCTTCGCCTCCTTGTTGCTTAACTTGTGTGTATCACCCTTTGCAACCAATTCACCCGAATCTCTATTAAAGTAACAATCAGCAGTGATTTGAATTATATGGGAGTCTTTATTATAACGTTTCAAAATAGCTTCTATCCGAATCTGCAACTCTTTTAGAGAGAAAGGTTTCTTAATATAATCCTCTGCACCATACTTAAAACCTCTCTCAATATCATCTAATGAATCTCTAGCTGTAATAAAAACAACTGGTGTCTTTACTCCAAACTCTCTTATAGACTCTAAAAGCTCAAATCCATTAATACCTAATACATTCACATCCAAAAGAATTAAATCGAATTTTTTCTCATAAAGAATAGACTCTGCCTCTAAACCATCAATTTGTGACTCTACACTATATCCCGCTTCCTCTAAAAAATCTACGAGCGTCTCATTAAGGCTTAAGTCATCTTCTAATAAAAAAATCCTTCTCTTCGACAAAATTTACCTTTACTGAAATTGTGATACTAGCTGTATAATCTGCTCCGTACTTAATGCACCAGAAACTCTATGTACCTCTACACCATTTTTAAAGATGATTAGTGTCGGAATAGATCGAATACCAAACTCAGCAGCAATTTGTGGATTCTCCTCAGTATTAACCTTTACAAATTGTACTTTTGGTGCTAAATTGCGACTAGCTTGTTCAAAATTTGGTGCCATCATGCGGCAAGGTCCACACCACGATGCCCAAAAATCTACTATTACTGGTACAGTTGCATTCTGTATAATTGAATAGAAGTTACTACTATTTGCTTCAATTACCTTTCCATCTAAAAGAGAAGCACCACACCCCCCACATTTTGCTTTTGTATAATTGCTCTTTTTTGGAAGTCTGTTAACCTTTTTACAGTATGGACATACAAACTTAATACTCTCCATATAGTCTCCTTTTTTTAGAGCATTATATATCAAAAAAAACTCTTTAAATGATACTTAAGTTGCATATGTCGAGAGGGTAAAAAGTATTAGCATAGAGTATCTCTTAGGATACTCTACGTATTAAGCAGCCTTTTTTGCTTTTTTCTCTTTCTTCTCTTTTTTCTCTTTTTTCTCTTTCTTTTTACTCTTCTCTTTCTTCTCTACCTTCTTAGAACTCTCTTTACTATCTTTAGAGCTCGTGCTACTCTTAGCTTTACTCTCTTTTGCTTCACTCTTTTTCTTTGAGCTGCTCTTCTTCTTTGATTTAGTTGAAGTACTACTCTTCTCACCATTTAAGACATCTTTTAAGATATTGTTCGCAATCACCTCACCAATTCCAGGTACTTGCATTAAATCTTCTGCAGTTTTTAACTTATGCGACTTTCTATATTTGATAATCGCTTCTGCTTTTGCCTCACCTACACCTTTAATCTTCATTAATTCCTCTTTAGAAGCCTTTTGTGGGTTTAAAGCAAAAAGCATACCCATACTAAGAAGTGTAACCATAATACTCTTTTTCATTACAATCCTTTAACTTTTTTTATATATCATAGCAAAAACAATTAAACATATTAAGA
>JALWMN010000194.1 GCA_027083895.1 Campylobacteraceae bacterium | reverse complement strand
TTATGCCAGTAGGGAGCATAGGTGGATCTGCAAGTTTTTATATAGAGGTCGAGGATATAGAAAATCTCTACAATAAGATAAGAGAGAATACCAAAGTTATTAAAGAGTTAGGCACCGTTTGGTATGGAGCAAAAGAGTTCTATATTAAAGATATTAACGGCTATATTTTAGGCTTTTCGCAAAGGATATAAGATGAAATACACACTACTTGCAATCACTGCACTCCTCATAAGTTCGTGTGCAGATATTAAGTCGCCAAGCAATCCGTCACCACTTAGTGCAGAGAAACAAAGGTTCTACAAAGAGTGGAAAAAGTGGAATCGAATGGGAATAAAAGATTACTCCTTTACAGTTACAAGATTTTGCTTCTGTCCAGATATAAAACCAAAATTTGTAGAGGTTCGAGGTGGCAGAGTGCTTCTTAAAAAAGGCTCTGCCCCACAAAAGAGTATCTCTGATTACTATAAACTAATCGACAAAGCCTACAAACAAAACGCCTACAGAGTAAAAGTAAAGTACGACCCACGCTACCACTACCCAAAATATATAAGCATAGATTACGATAAAAATATTGCCGACGAAGAGGTTACATACACCATTAAAGGCTTCTTACCCTACAGAAAACCACAATTTAACTGCCCACAAGTTTACGAACCAGTCTGTGGCGAGATAGCAGTAGAGTGCATTACAGCCCCATGCCCTAAAATTCAAAAGACATTCTCGAATGCCTGCTTTTTAAAGCTAAATCCAAGGGCGACATTTCTACATAAGGGAGTCTGCGTTAAATAGTGCTACAATTCGATTAAAAAATCGAGACAATGAACAAAAAAATTTTAGCACTAGCGATACCTAGCATTATTAGCAATATCTCTAACCCTCTTGTATCTAGCGTAGATACTGCACTTATGGGGCATTTAAGCAGTACAAACTTAGCGGCTTTAGGGGCAATGGGTATGGTCTTTATGTTTATTTATGGTACATTTAACTTTTTAAGAAGTGGCACTACTGGTATATCTGCACAAGCTTATGGTGCAAAAAATAGCGAGCTTATTAGCAATACAATGTATCGTGCAATGTTTGTAGCTTTGGCTTTAGGAGTAATTTTAATACTCTTTAAAAACTATATTTTCCAAGCCTCTGTCTATTTAATGAATGTCGAAAACTCTTACCTAGAGCAGAGTAAAATATATTTCGATATTCGCATATATACCGCACCTGCTCTTTTTATGGGTTATGTGCTTATGGGGTGGTTTTTTGGGGTGCAAAATGCCCTCTATCCGCTTATTATTACGATTGTGCTCAATATTTTAAATATTATACTGAGCTACGACCTTGTTTACATCGAGAATATGGGTATAGAGGGTGCTGCTCTTGGTAGTTTGATTGCTCAATATGTCTCGCTAGTCCTTGGGCTTTTAATGCTCTTAAAATACAAAGGGTACTTCAAGAGCTTTAATCTTCAAAAGGTTTTAATAAAGAGCCAAATGCTCCATCTGTTTCGTATAAATAGCGATATTTTTATCCGTACTTTGGCTCTAACTTTTGCGTTTGCTTTTCTATATTCACAAGCTGCTAAGGCTGGACAGGATAAATTAGCTATAATGGTACTTCTATTACAGTTTATTATCTGGTTTGCCTATAGCTTGGATGGCTTTGCAAATGCAGCCGAGAGTCTTGTTGGCAACTATTATGGTGCTAAAAATTGGGATAAATTTAATAAAACTGTTAAATTTTCACTTATTTGGTCGCTTGGTTTGAGTATAATATACACTATATTTTATTATCTCTTTAGCGAGAGCATACTAAAACTATTTACAAACCAGCCAGAGTTAATAGAGGAAACAAAGAGCTTTATGCCATATATTGTAGCTGTACCACTAGTGAGCTTTTTAGCATTTATTTGGGATGGCATCTACATAGGTATGACGGCTACAAAAGCGATGCGAAACACTGTTTTAATTTCACTCGCACTCTATATTGTAGGTTTTTATTTAACAAAAGAGTATAGTTTTACCTACGCACTTTGGATAAACTTTGTACTCTTTTTGCTCTACCGTGGCATTGTGCAAAGCCTGCTTTTTTACAAGTATGGAAAAAATTTGAAGTAAGGAACATTATGACACCAAAAAAATTATATTTAGCAATATATTCACTACTTTTAACAAATTGGTATGGCTATAAAACTAAAAAGTTATCCAACCCACAAGAGATTAAAAAAACCCGTTTTAACTACGCAAAAACACTACTAGATAAGTTAAAAATATCAGTAGAAGTTAAAAACACAGAGCGCTTAGTCAATGGAAAGCAGTACTTAATTCTCTCGAACCACCGTGGCATTATAGACCCTCTTATTGTTGAGTTAGCACTAGAAAAAACAGATATATTTGGATATTGGATAGCAAAAAAAGAGCTCTATAATTCACCTTTTTTTGGAATATTTGTACGGAATTCAGGAACAATATTATTAGATAGAGAGCAAAAACAGATGAGCAACTTCTTTGCCGATGTAAAACAAAAA
>JALWMN010000193.1:2379-2568 GCA_027083895.1 Campylobacteraceae bacterium | reverse complement strand
GGTCTATGATGCACTTGTTAATAAAGAGGAGTTTGTAGAGTGTAGCGATATTGAAAACCATGAATTTGGGACAATAAAAAACTACCAATATAGAAAGTGCTAGAGGATTAAATATGTTTGAGTATATTTTAGAGCATGGTTGGCTCCCGTGGTTAATTGGTATTATTTTTCTCTATCCTATAGCTGTTG
>JALWMN010000193.1:0-2369 GCA_027083895.1 Campylobacteraceae bacterium | reverse complement strand
CGATTTAACAAAACTCTTAACTGCCTTAGGGGTAGGTTCGGTTGTACTTGGTTTAGCATTGCAAGATACCCTAAGTGGAGTTTTTTCTGGTTTTTCGCTTCTTTCTGGAAATCAATTTCGCATTGGTGATTGGTTAAGGGTTGATGATATAGAGGGGAGAATTGAGGGGATGGATTGGCGTTCTGTTACGCTTAAAACAAGAGAGAATGACTATATTATTATTCCCAATACAGTTTTAGCAAAAAATCGCTTTAGAAACTATACCCGCCCAACACCACGCCATATGGAGCGTGTAACATTTGATATATCCTTTGATGATCCTCCGCATAAGGTAAAAGAGATTCTTTTAGCAGTTGCCAATCAAACCGAAGGGATTCTAAAGGATCCGCCACCCTATGTTGCACTACTCTCATACGATGAGTTCTCAGTAAAGTATGAAGTGCAGTACCATATAGATGATTATGGGAAACAGCCACTTATTAGAGATAGGTTTGTAACAGCTGTTTGGTATGCAGCAAGTAGGGATGGCTTTACCTTCCCAACACGAGCACATGAACTCTACCACTTTGAGGGGGTAAAAGCTGATGAGGTAGATAATACCCCAATATTAATAGAGCAGCTAAAAAAGCTTCCGTTGAAACTCTCGCAAGAGGAGTATAGTAGTGTTGCACAATATGCAAAACTCTATAATTATGGTAAAGGAGAAGAGATTTTACGGCAAGGTGAGTATACTAAAGATCTCTACTTTATAGTTGATGGAGAGGTTGAAGAGGTCTATATAGATAGTGAAGATAAAAAGCATCTTATTGCTACTCTTGATGAGGGGCAGTTTTTTGGTATGCGAACACTTACAGGCACACAGCCAAATAAGACATCCTTTTTTGCAAAGGGTGATGTAAAGGTAGTTAAACTCAACTTAAATGCAATTAAGATAATTTTGCAAGCATATCCACACTTTGCTCAAACAATCGAAGCTGTTTTTGAAAATAGGGATGAACTACTTAACAAGATTAAAACATTAATCACTTATGAAAAGAATGAGTAGTTGCTACAGTAATCTATTTTTTAAGTCCTTCTGTATAGACTCTATCTCTTCAATGGTAATACTATCGACTCTCTTTTGAAACTCTATTAACTCTTTCCTAAAGTACTCTCGATAGCTTTTGGGGTAGTTTGCATATCCATTTGAGCCATACTTTCTTTTTATGTGATGATAGGCATCTTTAATATTATTGCCATTAAATTGCAAACTTCGAATAACAACCTCTTTTATATCTGGTTTGCCCCTATCTGCGGAAGATATTATCTCTGAGAGTTTTGAGTAGAACTCCCCTTGAAAACTTGCTCTATGTTCTAAAACAGCGTGGGCTACTTGCAAAAGCTCCTCTTTGCTTAACTCTTTTAAGAATTTATCGTTTGCCTCTAAAACATACTCGTAGGCTAGTTTATTGTGGTTTTTTCTATCGGTTGCATTAAATATATCGTGAATATAAGCAGCTAAAATAATGAGCTTTGGATCGCACTCTTTATTCATTTCGAGTGCCAAATCGCATACGCTATCGGCATGGTCTATCTGGTGTGCTAAGTCGCCATCTTTGTAAAAAGGTTCATAAAATGTGCGAACAGCTCTTCTAAACTCTAAAAGCTCCTGCTCTCTTTTAAGTGCCTCTTTTTGTTGGTTCTTAATCTCTTTCCAAATGAGTTCGTCTTGTATCTCTTCGCCAACAAGTGGGAGTATTCGCTCTTGATACTTTTTAAGAGCTCGCTTTAGTATCTTTTCATGAGAGCTAACGAAGCCCAAATCTTTTAAATTCTCTACAAGCATCATCCAACCCCACAAAATATCGCAAAGTTCATCTTCTAATTTTGGAGCGTTATTACTCTTGATCTCCTCTTTTACCTCTTGCACCTCAGAGACAATAGCATCGAGTAAACTACTGTTCTCTAAATAGCGTTTAGTGCCTCGTTTAATATCTTTTTGGTGGTTTAATTTTGATAGTTCAATTAACTCTTGACACTCATTCATCTATGCCCCTCTACTCCAAAGATTATTTTAAAATTTACTTTACCCTTTTTTTGCCAATTAACAAACCTGTTAGTTGAAAAAGCAAGAACAGATTTATAAATCCAAATCCGAAGATAAACACCATCAATTTTGGGTGGAAGTATAAATTTAGCTACTCTCTTCTCTTGCTCTCTTTTTTCTACTTCGGTGCTAAAGAGTGTTGCGTTGCCTATGCCAAATTCGCCATAGATTTTAAGCCTCATACTCTCGCTTTAATAATGAAAAAATATTCAAATCTATCATAGTGCCATCTATCTCTTCGAACTCTCTTAAACTTCCCTCTTGCTTAAAGCCAAGGCTCTTT
>JALWMN010000192.1 GCA_027083895.1 Campylobacteraceae bacterium | reverse complement strand
GAAGGGAGGTTAGATAAATATTTGGAGGTTTAAGCTGGAGGTGTAACACTTTTTAAAGTGTTACTAATAGTTACTGACACGGAGTTTTGAACGGTCTCATTTTGTGAAATTCATTGCGATATGCTTCCTAAAGTTTGAGCTTTGAGATGAAGGAAAACTTTAAACTACTATGTACTAGCCAACACTTAATCTGACACCATACAATTTCTCCTTACATTTAGTGTCAGATGGCTAGAGTGCCATCACCTCAGATTTATTAGAATAAAACCCAATCATCTTAATTTGTGCAAGATGTTTGTTTTTTCAAAACACTCCATAGGTGTCATACCTTTACAGTTTTTACCCTGATGTGTTCGTTCGTTATTATAATGATATATCCATTCATCTAAATCATTTTGCAACTTCTTGTATTATACTAATCACTTCACCCCAACAAAAGTAACAAAATTTCCCCATTGGAAAATGGTATGCACCTCTTTAAAACCGGCATCTTTGCACATTAGGATATTTTCTTTTATTGTAAAAGGAATAAGTACATTCTCTAAGGCTTCTCTTTTTTTAGCTATTTCGTATTCACTGTAGCCTTGCTCTTTTTTGTAGTTGTAGTAGAGTTCGATTATCTGTTTATCTAATTTTTTATCTTCAAAAACTACCTTTTCGCTAAAGATAAATAGTCCTCCACTATTTAAGCCTTTGTAGATTTTTTCTACAATTTTGGGGCGGTTGATTGGGCGGATGAATTGGAGGGTGTAGTTGGCTACTATAAAGTCTAAACTATCTAAGGGGTACTCTTTAATATCTGCAAAATCTAGTTTTATATTGACTGCTCCATAAGCTATACACTTTTTTTGTGCCTGTTCTAGCATTGGTTTTGAGTTATCTATTCCAATTAGCTCTAGTTTAGCTTTGCTTTTGCTATTGAGTTCTAGCAAAAATTTAGCAGTTGAGCAGCCTAAATCTATTACTTTATTCCCATCTTTTGCATTTAAATTTATTAAGTCAATTATTAACTCTTGTACCTGCTTGTAAAAGGGGACAGAGCGAGAGAGCATATCGTCAAATACTGATGCTACGCTTTCATCGAACTCAAACTTTTTATCTATCTCTTTTGCAAAAACTCTATCTTTCATATGTCTTTACCCTATTTAACCACCCTCGACGGAAGCGTTTTAAGTTTCGCTCTGGCGGGGCGATTACTATTAATCTATCTAGTATAAAGCGTACACTGTTTGCAAAGGCTTTATATTTGTTTGGGTCTTGTGGATTCATATGTTTTAACACTTGAAACAACCCCCAGCCTTTGCCTTGGTATCTCTCGCTATCTAGGGTTCCATCGCCTTTAAAGTTTGTATAGTCTATTAGGCAATATGCACCTTGTGGGTCTATTGTGCCATCTTTTTTATAGAGCAACCGTTTTAAGTTATACTCTACTACTTTTCTTGTATACTCATCTTTAGCATAATTTATAATTTTTGGTATAGCTTTATTAAAGCGATAAACCATAAACTGTGCTTGTTGAGCTTTAGTGTTATTTAAAAAGTTTGTAAGCTCTACCATTTTAGGAGTTTGCAGCTTTTTTGCTCTTTTCCATTCATAATAGTTATTCCAAACACAAGGAGTATTTGGGGTAAGCCACTTTGGCGGCTTTGCTCCTTTTTTAATAATGTAGCTTAGCATCGCAGGAAAAGCGTGGAAAAAGTGCATTGGTTTGTCTTTGGTAAACCAGATAAAATGTCCTATCCCACAACTTGCAAACTCTTCGCCCTTGTTCCACCAAACAAGTTTATCCTTTTTACCACTACCTTCATTTAGCCAAATTTTATTGGCAATTTTTAGGGCATCTTGGTTGCTTAGTTTTATCTCAGTACCAAAAAGCAAAGCAGATAGAGTTAGTATTATTAATAGTTTTTTCATTTCTATCCTTTAGGGGAAGCTAAGAGCTAACAAGGTGCGGCTTATGCCGCGTTTTAATATATTGCGGCTCTGCCGCTTAAAAAAAAGCGAAGCCACCTTAGTAGCTCTTTGCTCTAAGCACTTAGCTAAAAGAACTCAAAGCTTAGGCTTTGAGTTCTTTTAGCTTCTCTAACACCTCTTGTGCGTGGTTTTTAACTTTTACTTTTGGCCAAATGTATGCAATTTTTCCATCTGGGTCTATTAAGAATGTGCTTCTAACTATCCCCATATACTCTTTGCCATACATCTTTTTAAGTTGCCATACTCCATACTTTTGAGCTACCTCTTTCTCTTCATCGCTAAGCAACGTAATTTGTAGATCTTTCTTTTGAATAAAATTTTGATGACGTTTAATGCTATCTGGGCTAACGCCAAAGATAGTTGCTCCCTCTTTTTCAAACTCTGCTTTTAGTGCTGTAAAATCAAGAGCCTCTGTTGTACACCCTGGAGTGTTATCTTTTGGATAAAAGTATAGCACTACCCAACTCCCTGCAAAATCTCTTAAACAAATCTCTTCGCCATCTTGGTTTGGTAAACAAAACTCTGGTGCTTTTTGTCCCACTTCTAACATATCTATCCTTTTTTTGCCAAATTATAGCATAATACAATGATGTAACTAAATATTTTATCAACAAACTTGACTTTTTATACACAAGAGTATATACTTTATAGTAT
>JALWMN010000191.1 GCA_027083895.1 Campylobacteraceae bacterium | reverse complement strand
CCAGAGAGGTTATAAGAGGTATCGAGACTAAAATAGACATTCTCTACCAAGACGCTTTTAGCCCAAAGAAAAACCCAGCCCTCTGGACAAAAGAGTATTTTGCCGATATAAAAAGGATTGCTAGCCAAGATATTATTATAACAACCTATTCAAGTGCTACACCTGTTCGCCTAGCAATGCATGAAAACGGCTTTAAAGTCTATAACCCGCCAAAAAGCGAAGTGCGAAGCGGAACCATTGCTTCGCTGAAAAAGCTTGATTTAGAGCCTATAGATATGGAGCTGAAAAAAGAGCGCAACCCAAATGCCAAAGCATTGAGTGATAAGGATTTAGTGATTAGTGATTGAGTAAACTTCATTATTAATGCTTTACTCTTCTACCCGTACTGCTAATGACCAATACAGGTGATGAATCGGGTAATACATTTTGTGTTTAAAATTATCAAATCGCCTCTTCTATATCGAAACCTAGCTCGACTACTTCGTTTATAAACTCTTTGGATACTTTTATTTTTGACTCTATTACAACATCTGCTAATTTAGAGCGAACTTTTAAGTTTAGAGGATGGCGACCTGGGTGTCGTTGAGCCAAACACATTAGCTCTTCGGCAATGCGGCTATCTGGCATTAGGTTGATTGCAATAATGATTGGTGGAAGGTCTGGCTCAGGGGTATAATGCTCCTCTTTTTTTTGCTTGACCTTCTCTTTTGTAGCCTCATCTAAACTTTCAATTTTTAATATAGAGAGTCTTGTAAACTCATCTGTTTTTGAAACTTTTACCTTAAAGGCTATTGGTTCTTCTATATTAAAGTTATCTTCGAGCATCTTAATATGCTTCTCAAATAGCATCAACTCCATATTTCCATGGAGGTCTAGAAGTTTTGCTATACCAAACTTATTTCCTTTTTTAGAGATCTTTTCAGTAATCTCCTCAATCTTACCAACCAAAATTGCCTCAGATCCATCACTAAGCTCATCGATCTCTGAACTTAGTGTATATTTAATCTTATCAAGCTTCTCTCGATACTTATCAAGTGGATGCCCTGAGACATAAAAGCCTAATGTCTCTTTCTCTAGTGCTAAAATCTCTAATTGATCAAACTCTTTTTCGTGACGTAGTTCTATCTCTACACTTGTCATCTCTGCACCATCACCAAAAAGTGAATTTTCCGCCATCTTTTTAGCCTGAGCAGATTTTTGAGCAGCCTCTATTATATCTTCTATCTGCATTAACATTGCACGACGGCTATAGCCAAAACTATCTAAGGCTCCAGCTTTAATGAGTGACTCAATAACCTTTTTATTAACCTTTGTAGAGTCAATTCTGGATATAAAATCACTTAAGTTTTTAAATGGTTCATCGCCTCTTGCCTCTAAGATAGAGGCAATTGCAACATCTCCAGCTCCCTTGATAGCCCCAAGACCAAACAAAATTACCTCTTTTCCATCAATACTATCTGCAATAAATTTTAGGCTTGAGCGATTAATATCAGGTGGCAAGAGATCTATACCCATCTTTTTAACTGCCTCAACATACTTAACAACTTTAGTTGTATTATCCTTTTCAAGCGAGAGCTGAGCAGCCATAAAATCAGTTGGGAAGTAGCACTTTAAATATGATGTATAAAATGTAATTAGAGCATAAGCAGCTGAATGCGATTTATTAAATCCATATCCAGCAAACTTTACAATCAAATCAAATAGCTCCTCAGATTTTGCTCTATCAAAACCTTTTTTCTCGGCACCCTCGGCAAACTCACCTTTTAGTCTATCCATCTCCTCTTTAATCTTTTTCCCCATCGCACGACGCACCAAATCTGCCCCGCCAAGAGAGAAACCACCAATTGTTTGTACAATTTGCATAACCTGCTCTTGGTAAACAATAACTCCATAAGTTGGCTTTAAAATTTGCTCTAATTCAGGGAACATATAAGTAATCTCTGCTCTTCCATGTTTACGCTCAACAAAATCATCCAACATTCCAGACTCCATAGGACCTGGACGATAGAGTGCCAACATCGCAATAATATCCTCAAATCCACTCGGTTTAAGCTTTCGAGCTAAATCTTGCATACCTGACGACTCTATCTGAAACAGCCCCAAAGTCTCACCAGTTGAGATATACTCATAAACTTTTGGATCTTGTATATCAACAGCCTGGAAATCAATCTCTACCCCATGTCGTTCACGCACTAACTTTAAAGCCTCATCAACAACTGTTAAAGTTTTAAGTCCTAAGAAGTCAAACTTAATTAAATCGACATCTTCGATATATTTACCATTATACTGTGTTGCTAAAGTATCTTGCCCACTAGGTTTAAAAAGTGGAGTTTTATTCCAAAGCTCATCATTGCTTATTACAACACCAGCTGCATGTGTTCCTGCATTCCTATTAAGCCCCTCTAATGCTTTTGCAAACTCCCAGACTCTAGCAGCTTTTGGATCACTCTCTATTAACTCTTTTATCTTTGGCTCTTTTTCATATGCTTTATCTAGTGTGATACCCAACTCATCTGGAATAAGCTTTGCCATCGCATCTGCTTGAGCATATGGCATATCCAGTACTCTAGCAACATCTCGAATAACTCCTTTGGCTAATAATTTACCAAAAGTGATAATTTGAGCAACATTATAACGTCCATATTTT
>JALWMN010000190.1 GCA_027083895.1 Campylobacteraceae bacterium | reverse complement strand
GTAGCGGAGATGATAGCAATACGACTGATGGTAACACTGGTGATGATAGCAACACTACAAATGACAATCCAAATAATGATAGCAACACTACTGATGGTAACGCTGGTGATAGTAATACAAGCAACGACAATCCAAATGGTGACAGCAACACTACTGATGGTAGTGGTGGCTCAGATCTTGATGACAATAGCAGCAGTAGTGACGATGGTGGCTCTTTAGGAGATAATAACGACTCTAGTAGCGGAGATGATAGCAATACGACTGATGGTAACACTGGTGATGATAGCAACACTACAAATGACAATCCAAATAATGATAGCAACACTACTGATGGTAGTGACAATAATGCCACCCCACCAAGTGACAGTGACAATGACTATATACCAGATAGTATAGAAGCTATTTTAGGAATGGATAGCAACAGTAGCGACGAAAACCAAAATGGTATCCTCGATGGTTTAGAAGGAGATCCGCTCTTTAATAAAGAGTGGTATATCCATGCAGATGGCACACCAATGAATCCAAGTGAGATACCATCTATTATTGGCAACGATTTAGATCTATTAGATGTCTATAAAGAGTATATGGGGTATAACAATGGTAAACCAATTATCCTTCAAATTGTTGATAGTGGTGTAGATAGTCACCATGAAGATCTTATTGCCAATTTCGATATCAACCGTTCACTAAACGGTGCAGAACAAGGTGACCCAATTCCTGGAGGTTTCTATCTCCCACATGGTACTATGCTTGCTGGTATCGCAGCAGCTCGTGCCTTTAATAATAAGGGTGTACGTGGTGTTGCTCCATTTGCAAAAATTGCTGGTAGCAACTGGCTGGTACAACAAAGTCTTGATGGCTTAGAGGCTGCATGGTATAGTAGCTATGGAGCAAACGAGATAGCTGTAACGAATAATAGTTGGGGAACCTACTATACAATCGATACCTTTTATGAAGCGATTATGGAAGAGGGTGTAAAAACTCTACGTAACGGAAAAGGAAGAATCTATGTCTTTGCAAGCGGAAATGCACGTGAAGACAATGCTGATGCTAATATCCAATATGTTATCAATAACCGCTTTGCTTTGGTTGTTAGTGCTCTAGATCATAACAATAAGGCTCCTGAGTACTCAACACCTGGAGCAAATGTTTGGATAGCAGCTTATGGAGGTGCTTCTGATGTAGATGAGGGTCCAACTATTGCTACAACCTATCCATCAGGAAGTGCAACCGAGACATGGGATGAGGATACACAAAAAAACTATACTTACGCTATGGCTGGAACAAGTGCTGCTGCACCAATGGTTACAGGTGCTGTTGCACTCCTTTTAGAGGCGTGTCCTAATTTAGGATGGAGAGATGTAAAGTATGTCCTTGCTAAGAGTGCTAAAAAGGTTGATAGTGAAAATAGTAGATGGATTACCAATAGTGTAGGGTACCATTTTAACAGAAATTATGGTTTTGGTTTAATTAATCTCAAAGGTGCTATAGAGCTATGCAAAAATGGCTATAGTAATCTTCCAGAACAAAAGAGTGTAGAGGCAACTACAACTAATAATATAAAAATCGAAAAAAGTACATCGGTTGAAGTAGTTATTCCAGATGATATAAAGGCAGAGTGGGTAGAGGCAACAATCGATATCGATTCGCAAAATGCTAGCGACTTAGATATCTACTTAACCTCTCCAAGTGGCACAAAAGTACAACTCATTCAGAGTGGCACAATAGTTGATCAATACCATATTCCAGATCCAAACTGGATGAGCGGCGGGTTTAGATTCTCAACTGGTGCCTTTTTGGATGAAATGACTGCAGGAAAGTGGAGAGTTACTATCGTAAATAGCAAGGAAAAAGAGGCAAACCTTAAAAGTGTAAATATTACAATCTATGGATATGAGGAGTAGAAAATGAGAAGAGCAATTATATTAACAATACTTATAGCTAGCATTACCCAAGCAAAGATAATTACTATCATCGATAATGGCATAGAACGAAAAATTGCAATAGCAACAGCTCCAGATGGAGTAAGTGCAAGAATGGTTGAAAAGAGGCAAAAGAGTATCATTATAGCATTTAAAAAAGGGGTTAATGTAGATATCGAGAGCTTTAGTCAAAAATATAAAATTAAATTGGAAAAAAAACTCTCTTCAATTAATTATTATATCTTCTCTAATAAAAGCCAACTCTCAGACATTGAACTCATTGCAAAGATTAGCAAAGAGAATAAGCACTCTATTAAATCAATACGTCCAAATTGGGGCTTTAACAATAGACCACGTTAAAAAATCTCAAGAGAGTCTCTAAAAGCCCATACGCACTCTCTCCTTCCATCAACCATCGCTACAATAACTATATATTGAATCCTCTAAAAGAGTATGAATTGTACGAGAGCTTTATAATTTGAGCAATAAGAATTTATCTTAGACATAAGCTAAAAAAAGAGCACTTACCCAAAGGGGTGCTTGCGTTTGCTCTTTTTAAACCAAAATTTAGTATTAGCATTAGCAAAGATTTGACAAATACTTTGCTGTAGGGTGTTTGCAAAAATCTTAAGGTTGACCAAAAGATTAATTGATAGATTTTTGTAAATACCCTTAGCTATATGATTTGCTAAAAGTTGTTAATCTCTAATGCAAATTTTTGGTTTAATAAATCTTTTTGCGTTCGCAAAGCGAAAAAAATCTATTTTGAATGAAATCAATATTTTTCAGATCCTTCTCTTACTTTCTCTATCTCAAATATCAAGTGAAGAGCTTCCAAAAATCTATTAAACTTAAAAAAGCTTACCCTTCTTTTAGATACTCTAAAAAACCTTTTTTCTCTTCATTTTGCAATTGTTAACAATCTTTAAGATATAATTTTTTAAAAAATAGGATAGAGATTGCTATTTAACTCATACGAATTTATTTTTCTCTTTTTGCCAATAACCTATTTTATCTATTTTTTCCTCAATAAGAGACACTTAACTGAAGCAAGTAAAGCCTTTTTGGTATTTGCTTCACTCTTTTTCTACTCTTGGTGGAATATTAAGTATCTGCCACTCATTTTAATCTCTATGATCTTTAACTATAGCTTAGGAAGAGAGTTAACAAATCCTAAAAAGCTCAAAAGGGTTTCAAAGAAAAGACTCCTTTTTATTGGAGTGGCATTCAATTTAGGGCTCCTTGGCTACTTTAAATATATGGATTTTTTTATTGCTAATATTAACCATTTTTTAGGAAGTGATATTAAGCTCCTCCACCTAGCCCTACCACTTGCTATTAGCTTCTATACATTCCAGCAAATTGCCTACCTAGTCGATAGCTACCGTGGTGAGACAAAAGAGTATGACTTCTTAAACTATGCTGTCTTTGTCACCTTCTTCCCACAACTCATTGCAGGACCAATTGTACACCACAAAGAGATGATGCCCCAATTTGCAAAATTAAAAAATAAGGTTATCAACTTAGAGAATGTTGCCGCGGGTCTCTTTATCTTCTTTATGGGTCTCTTTAAAAAGGTTGTCATTGCCGATACCTTTGCAGAGTGGGCCACACAAGGGTTTGATCTTGCTAAAGAGCTCAATATGCTAGAAGCTTGGAGTACCTCGCTGAGCTATACTTTCCAACTCTATTTTGACTTTAGTGGCTATACCGATATGGCAATAGGTTTAGCACTCCTGTTTAATATCAAGCTGCCAACAAACTTTCTCTCGCCATATAAGGCTACCTCTATACAAGATTTCTGGCGTCGCTGGCACATTACACTCTCGCACTTTCTTAGAGACTATATCTATATTCCGCTTGGAGGCAATAGAAAAGGAGAGGCAAGAACCTATCTTAACCTCTTTATCACCTTTTTACTTGGTGGATTATGGCATGGTGCTGGCTGGACGTTTATCTTTTGGGGGGCATTGCATGGTGCAGCTTTAGTTATCCATCGAGCTTGGCAGAAGTTAAAGATAAAGCTTCCTACACTTTTGGCTTGGTTTCTTACCTTTAACTTTATCAATATTGCATGGGTCTTCTTTCGAGCCAAAAGCTTTGATGATGCCCTAAAGGTTCTTAAAGGAATGTTTCAAGGCGATTTGGTACTCCCTCACTCTTGGAGTGACTATTTAAGTATACTTCAAGAGAAGATCCCCTTTGGTACTTGGTCAAAACTCTATGCAAACGAGAGCTATATGGGGCTTTGGCTTCTTATTGCTTTTTTTGTGGTGGTAGCAATGCCAAACTCTATGGAGTGGAGAGACCGCTTTAAAACAAACCTCTTCTATCTCCTCTTGACACTCTTTTTTGCACTCTCTCTCTTTATGCTTTATAGGAAGAGTGAGTTTTTATACTTTAACTTCTAAAAGGATTAAGCTATGATGCAAGCAAAAACCTATCTTAAGATCCTTTTTGGCTCTCTTGCTCTTCTCTTTATCCTAGCCATTCTCTATGCTAGCTACTTTACTGCCCACTACCCGCCCCCATTTACAAATAGAATATCACTCGATGCAAAGCTAAAATTTATTCGAAACAAGATTGATGTCAATCAGATTGACACCTTTATAGTTGGCTCCTCTATTGGCCTTAACAATGTTATAGGATCGATTCTTGAAAAGGAGTCAAGAGTTGTAAAACATGCTCTCAATCTCTCAGTTTACGAAGCGACAACACTTGAGGCTGAACAGTTAACAAAACTCTCAAAAGCATTTCCAAATTTAAAACGAATCATCTACTCAGCCCAATACTCTGACTTACCACACCCATGGAGGTATAAAAATTTTAAGGCAGATACCTATATTGGCTATATGAACCATAGCCTCTCTTGGTGGAAGCTATTGAGATTCTACTTTAATGCATGCAATAACCTTCTCTTTTGTTATGAACGAAGTCAAAAGTGGGAGAGGGAGCATATGCAGCCAGATAAGTTTACCTCTCTTCTTTTTGACCACACTGGAAGTGTACCGCTTAAAATCTATAAACAAAAAGGGGTTGGGGGAAGATGGTATCTCCCACATCCTCCAATTATGCATGGGGAATCCTTTCGGGCAATTGGACGGATGGCTAAATTTGCAAAAGAGCATGGAATGCACTTCTATGTCGCCCACCAGCCCTACCGCCCTGAACTCTATAAAAAGCATAAATCGGTTCGAGATGGTGTCGCCTACTTTGATGAAAAAGTATCTAAAGCTATAAGTGAGTATAATGGTACACTCATAAAGTTACAAAATCTACCACTCAATAATAGCCACTTTGCAGATAGAACACACCTAAATGATAAAGGGAGTGCTATAGGAAGTAGAGCCATTGCTAAAGCGATTGATAAGACAGAAAAGGAGAAGTAGATGCAGTTTATACGAACAGAGATTGAAGATGTAATAATTATTGAACCAAAGGTACATGGAGATGAGAGAGGCTATTTTGTAGAGACCTATCGCCAAGATAAACTCGAAGAGTTTTTGGGTTTTAAGGTAAACTTTTGCCAAGATAATGAGTCAAAGAGCTCAAAGGGAGTTTTGCGAGGATTACACTATCAGCTTCCTCCATTTGCCCAATCTAAACTGGTTCGGGTTATTCAAGGTAGAGTACTCGATGTTGCAGTCGATATTCGAGATGGAAGTCCTACTTTTGGGGAGTATGTGGCTGTGGAGTTAAGTGCCGAGAATAAACGCCAACTCTTTATTCCAAGAGGTTTTGCACATGGATTTGTTGTTTTAGAGGATGATACAATCTTTGCCTATAAAGTAGATAACTACTACTCTCCAGAGCATGATCGGGGTATCGCCTTTGATGATGAGTTTATCGAAGTTGAGTGGCCACTTCCACTAGAAGAGTTAAAGCTCTCAGAGAAAGATAAAAATCAGCCCCTCTTAGCCCATGCAGAGCTCTTTAACTATGAGGATAATCTCTATGCGTAAAAATATCTTAGTTACAGGTGCAAATGGGCAGGTTGGTAGTGAGCTCCAAGCATTAGTTGCCAATGAAGTTTACAAAGGTGTCAACTTCTACTTTACAGATAAGGAGAGTCTTGATATCACAGACTATAGTGCAGTTGAAGCTTTTATTAAAGAGCATAGTGTTGACACCATTGTCAACTGTGCTGCCTACACTGCTGTCGATAAAGCAGAGGCAGAGCCTGAACGTGCCTATGCTATCAATACAGAAGCAGTTGCACATCTTGCAAAACTTGCAAAAGAGTATGCTATTGTATTAATCCATATCTCAACAGATTATGTCTTTGATGGTCAAAGCCATACTCCATTAGGTGAAGATGCTCCAACAAATCCTCAAGGGGTTTATGCTAAATCAAAAAGAGCTGCAGAAGAAAAAATTTTAGAGATTGCCCCCAAGGGAGCAATTATTATTCGTAGCTCTTGGATATATTCGCATACTGGAACAAACTTTGTTAAAACTATGCTTCAATTAGGGCAAGAGAGGGACTCATTAAAGGTAGTGTGCGATCAAATTGGCACCCCAACATATGCACGTGACTTAGCTAGAGCTATTTTAGATATCTTAAATAGTGATTACGATTTTAATCAAAAGCCCCAAATTTTCCACTATAGCAATGAAGGAAACTGCTCTTGGTACGATTTTGCTCAAGCAATTTTTGAGATAGGTAATATCGATTGTAGCATTACCCCAATTAGTACAAAAGAGTATCCTACACCTGCAAAACGACCTGCATATAGTGTTTTAAGTAAAGAGAAGATTAAAAAAGAGTTTAATCTAACAATTCCCTACTGGAGAGACTCTCTTAAATCGTGCCTCTCTCTAATCAATGTCAAAAAGAGTAAAAGAGCAAAGATCGGTGTTATCGGTTCAGGATTTATTGCCAACGGTTTAGCAAAACTTTTAGAGAAACACCCTGATTATCAACTCCAAAAAGTATTGACACGAACAGATATCAGTAAGCGAAGCGACTTCATACGTCCAGATCTTTTAACAAATAACCTTGATGACTTAATCGAGAGCTGCGACCTCATCGTCGAAGCAAGCGGAGATGCAATCTATGCAACAGAGAGTATAGATAGAATTCTTAAAGCCGATATTCCGGTAGTAACAATGAACTCTGAATTCCATGTAACTACAGGATCATATTTTGTTGATAAGGGGATTGTTACCGAAGCAGAGGGTGACCAGCCTGGTGTTGAAGCGATGCTTCATGAAGAGGCACTCGCAATGGGCTTTAAGCCACTTGCCTATGTCAATATCAAAGGCTTCCTCAATGAGAATCCAACACGCGAAGAGATGGAGTATTGGGGTGCAAAATCGAACCTTTCACTTGAGATGGTTACCTCCTTTACCGATGGTACAAAGGTTGAGATAGAACAAGCTCTTGTTGCCAATGGGCTTGGGGCAACCATTGTGCAAGAGGGGCTTATGAAGATTAGAAGCGATAGTATGCTTGAAGCTGGTACAATCTTAGCAGAAAAAGCAAAAGAGCTAGGAGAGCCTGTAAGCGATTATGTGCTCTCTCCAAAACTCCCTGCTGGAGTCTATATTGTTGCTGAGCACGATAAAGAGCAAACAGGAGCTCTACGCTACTATAAACTTGGTGATGGTCCATACTACATTTTAGAGCGAACCTACCACCTTTGCCACTTAGAGATTATTAAGACTATAAAGCGAATTTTAGATGGAGGCGATGTGCTCCTTAATAATAGTAAGCACCCTCGCTTTAGTGTGGCAGCAATAGCTAAACATGATATAAAAGCTGGCGATAGAATCAAAAAGGGGATTGGAAGTTTCGATGTTCGTGGAGAGGCGGTATTTATTAAGAACCACCCAAACCATGTACCTATTGGTCTCTTAGCCAATGCAGAGTTTATTCGTGATGTTAAAGAGGGTGCAATAGTTACCTTTGATGATGTAAAACTCCCACAAAGCTTAGCCCTTGATATATGGCATAAGATTCGCAAACAGGTTACGCAAGTGTAACTGTGGGATTCCGTATTGAGGGTTCCAAACTCCAAGTAACAAACTTACAGTATGGAGTCTATTTTTTGCTAAAGTCTAAGAATCGGAGGCTTCTGCCTCGAAAATTATATAATTGTTTGGCACTATTATTCGATACTAAAGTCTCCAACTCCTTTTTTGATTTGGTATTAGTTCGTTGTTAACTCCACAGCAAAACTCTTAAGCCCCTTAAGATCTACTTTTCCGCTTCCAAGTCTTGGAATCTGCTCTACCTTAAAAAATTTCGACGGTTTATAGAGTGGATTAATGGTAAGCTCTTTGACTCTTCGTTTAAGCTCCTCTAGCTCCATCTCCCCCTCTAAAAGAGCTACTAGTGCTTCACCCTTCTTGCTATCTTCGATTGCAGTTACAGCTAGGGCACTACCTTCTTCTAAAATACTTGAGAGTAGCTCCTCAACCATACCAAGGCTTACCATCTCGCCTCCAAGCTTTGCAAAGCGACTATATCGATCGACTATCGTTAAGAAGCCATCCTCATCTAAATGCCCCTTATCACCAGTAACATACCATCGTCTTCCATCAATCTCTTGAATCACCTCCTCTGTCTTCTTTGGATTTTTCAGATACCCTTTCATGATTTGGGTGCCTCCAATCAAGATCATCCCATCCTCACCTATTGGCAACTCCTTAAAACTTTCTGGATCAACAATCTTAAAGCTACTGCCTGGTACGGGCAAACCAACAGTTCCAGGCTTATTGCCAACTTGAATACGGTAGTTATCATCAACCATTACGACATCTGGAATATTGACACTCGCAACTGGAGTTGTCTCAGTAGCTCCATACCCTTCGTAGATACTCTTACCAAAGCGTGCACTAAACTCCTCTCGAACCTTTTGCGGAAGCTTCTCAGCCCCTGCAACTATCAATTTGAGCGAATCAAACATCACTGGATGGATCTTACGGTTTCGACTATAGAGCCTATAAAATGTAGCCGTTCCAAAGATAAAATTTGCCTGGTACTTTGCACAAAGCTTCGCAATTGCATACCCATCAGTTGGATCAGGATGGCAAACAACGGTAATATCTTCGATAAGTGGAGCAAGTGTTGTTACAGTTAATCCAAACGAATGAAAGATTGGTAGAGTGCCAAGTACAACATCATCATCACTTGCATTAATAAGTGTTGCAATCTGCTTGATATTCCCCATAATATTTTGGTGCGTTAACTCAATCCCTTTTGGATTCCCCTCGCTACCACTTGAGAAGAGAATAGCAGCTGTTTCATCTATCGCTCTTGGCTCTATATAGAGTGATTTAATAAGCCATAGTGGCAAAATCTTAACTGCTAAAAGCATCTTAAGGCCCTCTAATTTCGAGATACTCTTTTTTATATCCTCTAGGTAGAGCACCTTCACCTTTTCCAACACTTTACTTATATCAAAGCCTTTTGCTTTGAGTTTAACAAGAAATTGTCTTGACGTAATAATTGTTTGAATCTCGGCTAAGTCAATCGCATAAGCTAAGCTCTTATCGCCACTTGAGTAGTTTAAGTTTACAATTGTTTTACCAAGAGTTAAAATTGCCATATTTGCAATAGCTCCAGCAGCAGTAGTTGGTAAAATAAGCCCAATATTTTGCTCATCTTTTAAGAGTGCTTTCAATTTTTTATGAAACAAGAAGACTGCTGTTGCAAATCGTATTTTGCTCAGCTCTACCCCTGTTGAATCGGCAATGGCCAACCTATTGCTATTTTCACTTAAATTCTCAAGCCATGCATTAGGGATAGTTGGAAGCCTCTTAGCATACTCTTGCCAAGCATCTATAGAGAGCTCAAAGACTGCTCTTTTTACCTCATTGGCTCTAGAGTTAATTGGCATTGGTTTTCCAAAGCTTACAGAGATATCTTTACGTCTACTATTTTTAAGCTTCCGTGAGGCATACGAAAAGTTATCCTCCCAAAGTCCTCGCAGATAGAAAGGCACAATTACTGCATTTTTTGGATCAACTTTCGAAGCAGCACGCTCAAAACCATTTTTAAAACTATCAAGATGGCCATTACGGCTAATATGGCCCTCAGGAAAGAGAGCAACAATCTGCCCTCGATTTAATGCTTTGGTCACCTCCTCTAGTGCCTCTTTGCTTGCACGGCTTGAGATTGGTATAGTCTTTGCAAATTTCAAAAATGGCTTAAGATACCACCTATTGTAGTACTCTCTATCGACCACAAAACGGATCTGTCTTGAGTATGCAATCTGCAAAATCGCCCAATCTAAAAAGGAGATATGGTTTCCAAGCAGCAAAATACCCCTTTGGCTCTCTAAATTCTCAATTCCATAGACATCTATTTTGTATCGCATCCGCACAATAAGTCGTACAATATATCGAACAAGCGATTGTGGCATCGTAATGAGTGTATAAATAACAGCCCCAAAGGCAACTAGTGCAATAAGGTAAAAGAGTATCGTAGATGAGATATTTAGATAGCCAAAGAGTGCTGTAAGGATCAAAAAGAGAAACATAAAGATGTTTTGCATAAAGTTATTGCCTGCTAAGATAGTCCCAAGCTCCTCTTTTGGCGTAAAGAATTGAATAAGTGAGTTTAGTGGCACCATAATAATTCCAGCAAAAAAGCCATAAGCTAAAATCAAACTCCCCATAAGTGATAAGCTAGCAGCAGATGGAATTGCAAGAAGTGTCAAAGCAACTCCAATAGCACCAAGTGGAATTATCCCAATCTCAATGAAGTTCCTGCTCATTCGAGCCGCAAAGAGTGAACCTAAAATCATACCTATGCCGCTAAGAGCAAGGAGCCCTTGAGCTACAACAGTATCGGTAACCCCTAGCTTCTCTTTTAAAAATTCGCCAAAAATCGCTACAACTACTTGCGAAATTCCCCACAGGATACTTAAACCAATAATCGACTCCCAAACAATGCTACTCTCATGAATATTGCGAAGATTCTTCTTAAGGTAGGTAAAGTTAAAGTAGAGTTTTGGTTGAAAGTCTCCCTTTTTAGTAGTAGTCTTTGGAACTATCTTCTCTAATTTACTTGCAAGAGCAAACTCAACAACACTTGCAGTAATCAGTAAAAATCCAAGTGGGGCAATCTGCTCTAAAATTGTTTGAGGCGACTGAGAAACTCCTTGCAGTAGATACTCAAAGAGAATAGAGTAAAAGAGTGCTCCAAACAAAATTGCCTCTACTGTTACAGCTTGTACCTGACCATTACCATTTGCGATATTTCTGCTTCCAAGCATCTCTTTAATAAGTCCATACTTTGCTGGGGCATAGATTGCACTCTGGGCTGCAAGCAAAAATGTTAAAG
>JALWMN010000189.1 GCA_027083895.1 Campylobacteraceae bacterium | reverse complement strand
GGCAAGCCTCTTCAAGTGTTTTTCCTTCAAATCTTTTCATTTTTCATCCTAACCTTGAGATGCTTTCATTTTTAAATTTCGCTTATACTGTTCATAGGCATAATTAATATAATACTGTTGTGCAATGGTCAATATATTATTAACCAACCAGTATAACACCAACCCAGATGGAAATGTAATAAAGAAAAAGGTCATTATAACAGGTAACCATTGAAAGATCTTCTGCTGCATAGGATCAGTCATTGTATTTGGTGTAATTTTTTGTTGGATATACATTGTAATTCCCATCAATATAGGCAAAATAAAATATGGATCTTGGCGAGAAAGATCAGTAATCCATCCAACCCATGGTGCCCCTTGCAGCTCATCTGCATTCAATAAGACCCGATAGAGTGCAAAAAATATTGGGATTTGCAGAAGCATTGGTAAACATCCACCCATAGGATTGGCACCATGCTTTTTATAAAGCTGCATCATCTGCTGATTCATCTTCATTGGATCATTCCCATACTTCTCTCTAAGCTCTTTCATCTTTGGTGCAAGATCTTTTAGCTTCTGCATAGACATAAGCCCTTTATAGGAGAGTGGAAAGAGTACAATTTTAACAAGTATCGTAAAGAGAACAATAGCCCATCCCCAATTTCCAACATAATTATAAATTGCCAACATCACTTTAAAAAATGGTTTTGAGAGGAATGTAAACCATCCAAACTCAATTACACTCTCTAACTTCTTATCTAATGCACTAAAAAGCTTCCACTCTTTTGGACCAACATATCCTTCAAAATCACTATTACCACTTCCTTGAATAAAGGCTAATGGCTCCTCTTGAAAACCTGCATTTCCAGCAGGCGTTATAACAACTGGAAATGTGCCACTCTTTTTATAAAGAAGTGTAGTATAGTATCTATCTACAGAAGCTACCACAGAAGCACTATTGTGCGTAATAGTCTCTTTTATATCTCCACTCTCATATGTTTTTACTATACCATTATCATCTCTAACAATAACACCCCTGACGACAAGATACATACTCTTATCAACAACTGGTCGTAAACCTGGAGTAATAAAATAGTTAACTCCACTTGGAACTTCTACTCTTAATGAGTAGTGTCCATCAGGATAGAATGTAATAATTTTTTTAACTGTTTTACCCTCTACACTCTGCGTTAACTCTAAACTCTTAGGCTCTTTTGTTGCATCAACTTTAGTAGAGTTTACTTTGTAGTCTGTATGGAATGCAAGCTCATTAAATTTTGAATCGCTAAATCTTAACTCTAAAGGGCGTATTCCATTTTTTGGGATTACATCTATTGGTTTTCCATCATCTTGCTGATACTTAGACTCTTTTAAGACAACACTACTAATTCTTCCTAAATTATCGATTTTTAAACTATATTTTGCTGTATCTACTGTCGCAATCACATGCTCATTTGATGCTGCTAAGCCTCTATCTTTAGAGACCTCTACAGCAGTTTTACTATTAGAGGCCACTTTAGGTGCACTTTTGGCTATCGTTGCAGCTTGCTGATTAATATTTTTTGTTTGATTGCCCTCTAAACTCTGCTTTGGTACTAAATAACCATATATTGTTAAAACCACAAAAGAGAGTAATAACGCTATAAGAAGCCGTCTATTCATATCCATCTGTTCCAAAATTATAACCTTTATATCTATTTTTCCTAATAACCCCTTTGGCTACCTACTCTGAAAGTTAGCAAAATCTCTCCATTTCTCTTTGTTTAAGAGAAAATTCAAGCTGCTACTTTTTGGCTTAGCCTCTTAAGGTATTAGGTTCTCAAACCTCAAAATTATATCTAAAGAAGGCTAAAGATGTAACTTAATATGGTTCAGAATCTATTAAATGTAAAGTTTTAAACGTTTAAAAATGGAGTTGAGTCTCTTAGAGACAGTTTCGAATTCACTTTGTAGTATTGGTGCCTTTGCTACAAAGATATAGTAGCCACTCTTTAGCTCAGATGCGTACTCTATAAAGTGAGCCCTCAAAAGACGTTTTGCCCTATTTCGAGCAACTGCCCTGCCTACCTTTTTACTTGCTACAAAAGCACTTTTCTTTTTAGTTGATGCCTTATAAAAGAGTACAAACCACTCAGTGTGCCAACAGTGAGTAGGTCTGGAATAGATTGCAGAAAACTCTTGCTGAGAGTTAAGACTCTCAAAACCTTTTATGCTGCTAATCTTTTTCTACCTTTAGCTCTTCGAGCATTAATCACTTTTCTACCATTTTTCGTTTTCATTCGTACTCTAAAACCGTGTGTTCTTTTGCGTGGAGTTCTGTGTGGTTGATATGTTCTTTTCATCGCCTATATCCTTATAAAAAATTTACCAGTCTCTAGAGAATCATTCCCTCAAAAATGTTTGCAATACTACCCTAAAACAACTTAAAAACTAGTTATCAAATAGGTAGAAAAAAGTAAAGAGCCAATATGCAACTCTTCTATCATCTCTCTAAGAGAGGTTTACTCTCCATTCCAAGCTATCTTTGGCTTCCCATTTTCATCAAAGTCCACTGCAGGCATCCCCATAATATTAAACCCTGCATCTACATAGTGTATCTCTCCTGTAACTGCACTACTTAGGTCACTTAAGAGATACATACCACTATTACCAACCTCTTGAATTGTTACATTTTTTCGAAG
>JALWMN010000188.1 GCA_027083895.1 Campylobacteraceae bacterium | reverse complement strand
ATTTTCATTGTGTATGTAAAAAGTTATAACTAAAATTTTATTACAATTATATCTCTCTTCCACAAGTATCTAAAGCAACAAGTATTTCATAATCCTATCTATGTTAAAGTATTAGCATGAAAATAGAAAAAAACAGAGAAAAACTCATTACATTTTTTGAAGTTACAGGGTCACTTTTAGCAATGGTCTACTCACTTCTTATTGCCTCAAATACTGGCAATGAGGTGCTTGGCTTTACACTTTTGCTACTCTCTGCACTTCTCTTTGGGGCTTGGGGATATATAGATAGACGCTGGGCATTTTTACTGCTGCAAATTTTCTATGCAGTTTCTGCAATTATTGGATTAATTCGCTGGAGTTAAAAGAGTGGAAACTGCAAAATATCACAATAGACTAAAAAGATGGCTCGATAGTAGATCTATAGAGTATGAACATCTCACCTTTACAAACTCTTGCCACTCTATACAAGAGGCTGTAGCAGCTTCGGGTGAGCCAATAGAGTATTTTGTAAAGAATATCTGCATGGTTAGTGATAGTGGCGAATTCATTGTTGCTATAGTTTTAGGAGAGGATCGAGCAAGTACTTCAAGAGTAGCAAAAGCACTCCAAATAAATAAACCACGCTTAGCCACACCCCAGGAGGTATTAGAGCATACAGGATATAAAATTGGTGGAGTCCCTTCGCTCTCTTATAGTGCTACATTTCTCATCGACCCAAAAGTTACCAATCGAGAGTATATAGTTACTGGTGGAGGGAGTGAATATGCCCTATTAAAGCTTAAAGTAGATGATCTACTCAAACATACAGATGCGAAAATTGTTCGCGTAAGAAAGTAATCTTACAAAAACTGCAACGCCTTTTTTGTGAGGCTAGAAATTGGGGCACTCTCCAAATTCTCAATATCGTACCAGATAAGCTCTTGGCTACACTCCTCTATTTTGTAGAGATAAACATCGATTCTATATTTAGTGTAGCTATGTTTAAATTTACCTATAAAGTTTTCCTCTATTGGGTCAGTATGCGGAAGCGTTAAAAGGCTATGGTAGAGCCGCTCTTTTGACTTAACTAAAGCTAATTTATTATCCTTTATAAATAGGCCTAAAAAGAGCTCTAAACTCTCATATTTTACCTTTTTGCTTTGTGTATAGAGGGTTGGGTTCTCTTTTCCTTTACAAAAGGGCTCTAGAGGGCACTCTTGGCATTTTGGCTCTTTTGGAGTACAAATAAGTGAACCTAAATCCATTAAGGCCAAGTTGTGCTCTTTTGGGTTTTGGTGGTTTAAAAAGCTATCAGCATACTCCCAAATGGTTGCATCTTTTGGATCTTGCAGGGCAAAGAGTCGTTTTAAAACCCGTGCTATATTGGTATCGACAACACTTATTGTTTGATTGAGTGCAAAACTACATATTGCACTCGCTGTGTATTTACCAATTCCAGGGAGTTTCATAAACTCTTTGGGAGATTTTGGAAAGCCCTCTTTTGCACAAATTTGGGCTGCTTTATGGAGATTTCTAGCCCTAGAGTAGTAGCCTAGGCCGCTCCATGTTGCTAAAAGATCATCTAAGGAGCTATTTGCTAAATCTTTAATAGTTGGATATTTTTCTAAAAAAAGTGGATAGTAGTGCTCCTCTACACGGCCAACTTGTGTTTGTTGGAGCATAATTTCGCTAATGTAGATATGGTAGATTTCGCTGGTTTGTCGCCATGGTAGGCTAAACCTTCCATTTTGGCTATACCACTTTAAGAGAGCATCCTGTGCCTCTCTCTTTACATACATAGAAATCTTTACTTCTTGCTTGCTCGTTTTTTACAAGCGGCACTATCGATACAGAGGTAACCTTTCCCTTTTTTGGCTGGCTTTAGCTCCTCTTCGTTTGTATTACCACACTTCTTGCAAGCTTTTTGATTGCTGCTTTCATCGCTTAACTCAAGATCCTTCTCAGGTTTCATTGCTGGAAACAGCAAAATATCGCGAATAGAGTGCTGGTTTGTAAGAATCATTGCGAGTCTATCAATCCCAATCCCCTGCCCTGCAGTTGGTGGCATTGCGTAGCTTAAGGCTCTAACAAAGTCTAAATCCATATGCATCGCTTCATCATCACTCTCTTTTGCAGCAACTTGAGCCTTAAATCGCTCAAGTTGATCGAGGGGGTCATTAAGCTCATTAAAGCCATTTGCAATCTCTTTACCTGCTATAAAGAACTCAAATCGATCAGTAATCTCTGGATCTTCATCGCTTCTTCTCGCAAGTGGGCTAATATCTACTGGATAGTGTGTTAAGAATGTTGGATTAATTAACTCTTTTTCAATAAAATTATCAAATACCTCCTCTTGGAGTTTTGCTACACTTAAGTTTTGATCCACTTCAATATTGTGGCTACTTAAGAACTTTATAAGCCCCTCTTTACTTCGAATATCCTCTTTGGGTACTCCTGCTATCTCAACAAGTGCATCTTCCCACTTAATGCGTCTAAATGGAGTACTAAAATCTATCTCTACATCTCCATACTGTAATTTTCTAGGGAGATTAAGCTCACTAAAGAGTCTATCGAAGAGCTCTTCAGTGAGCTTCATTAAATCTTCGAAGTTGTGGTATGCCCAATAGTACTCAAGCATTGTAAATTCAGGGTTATGGGTATGATCCATCCCCTCATTTCTA
>JALWMN010000187.1 GCA_027083895.1 Campylobacteraceae bacterium | reverse complement strand
ACTACGCTCATCCAATAGGAGAAGCTAGAATTCTAGTTATTGAGAAAGAAGGAAGTATCTAATATGGTAACTTGTTACTTAAATTATATTATCGATCCAAAAAAGATTAAAGAGTTTGAGACTTATGCAAAGATGTGAATACCACTGGTTAACAAATTTGGTGGCACTCACCATGGATATTTTTTACCATCAGAGGGTAGAAATAATGTAGCACTTGCACTCTTCACTTTCCCAAGCCTAGCAAAATATGAAGAGTATAGAGAAGCCTCTTTTAAAGATAAAGAGTGTTTAGAGGCTTATGCGTATGCAGAGAAAACAGAGTGCATCATAAGCTATGAGCGAAGTTTCTTTAGACCAGTTTTTAATTAAACTTCTTTTAAAACTCTATATTAAAGTTTTTCAAGAAGTCTCATAAATGCTCTAAATATAGAGCTTTTTAATTACTTCGTTAATAATACTATTTGCACTATGAAGATTTTCGTGACTCTCTTGAGTAATCTCTAAACCATCATTTACAGTAGTATTCATTAATTTAAGAAGTTCATCTAAAATAAGTACCGTCTTCTCAACTTCTACCCTACTAGCTCTCTGAAGAGACTCTAAGCCATTCTCAGGCTGCTCAATAAAGAGCATTCTTCTAATTTTAGCATTCTGCTCTTGCAAAATAATATCATATTTTTGCATTACCTGTTTAATATGTTCTAGATGCTCAGTAAGCTCTTTACTCTTCTTTATCTTCTCATTTAACTCCTCTACATACTTCTCAACATCACTCTCTAAACGCTGCACATATTTAATATTTTTTCTCTTTTTAATAAATTTAGCAAGATTAAAAACTATCAAACCTACCAAAAGTGATATAGCAGCCACTAACAGATAGCCAGCAATTGGAGTATCCTTTATATTTATAAGTGCAGCCAATTTATTAGCAATTGCATCTAAATTACTCTTTTGCATAAATGTAGGTGGAGTCAAAGGTAATGCAGCCAATTTTGCACCAAAGAGTGTTAATCCAAATGCAGTAAGCAATGTTCCTAAAACTCCAAAAATAAAGGCACTAAATCCACCTTTCGAGAGAGGTTTAATATGTAACATATCTACCTTATTCTCTTGCACAATCTCTTTTGCCTCTTTAATACTCTCCTCTAAGTTTTCAACACCTATATCCTTTAGGAGAGCAATAGAGTCTGCAACAGTAGTCTTAACAATATGATTTTCAAGTTCCATAAAATCAATAGTGGCTTTCTCTAGCTCTTTATCGACTTTTACATACTCTTCATATTTCATTTGAGCAGTCAATTTGGATTGTGTAAGCTTATCAACAAGATTTTGGTGAAGATCTTTTTTTGTTTTATCATCTAAAATAATTGATTGGTTTTCAACATTCCCATCAAGATTTTGATTGCCCTCTTGAGTACTCTCTTGACTCAACTCTTGTCCCTCATTTACCTCTAGATGCTCTTTTATCTCTTCTTTTTGCATGGCTATCCTTTAGTCGGAAAGATTTTCTATTATAATAACATATTTTAAACCTACATAGGATAGTTTAGGGGAACTTTTTATATAATTTGGCAAAAAAATAAGGGTTGCTCTATGATCGAACTGATAATATATATCTTTATCGCCCTTTTTGCTCTCTCAGTACTCGTCTTTTTTCATGAGCTAGGACACTTTAGTGCAGCCAAATTTTTTGGGGTAAAAGTAGAACGGTTTAGTATTGGCTTTGGTAGAGTGCTTTTAAAGAAGGAGTGGTTAGGTACTGAGTGGGTATTTGCTCCTATTTTACTTGGAGGGTATGTAAAGTTAAAGGGGCAAGATGATCTTGATCCTCTCAAAAGAGATAATGATCCAGATAGTTATAATAGTAAAAAACCTTGGCAAAGAATCATTATCCTCCTTGCAGGACCTATTGCAAACATTCTTTTAGCATTCTTTCTCTACCTTTTGATAGCTCTAAAAGGAGCTCCCGTTATTGCTGCTAGTAACTATGTTCCTCCAATAGTTGGGAAAGTTATACCAAATACCCCTGCTGAGTATGCAGGGTTACAAGCTAATGATAGAATCGTAAAAATTAATAACCACCCAATTAAGTACTGGTATCAACTTAAAGATGAGATAATTAACAGCAACAATACCTTAACTCTAAATATACTAAGGGGCCAAAAGGAGTTACAACTACAACTTACACCAAAAGTAGAAGAGCGAAAGAATGAGTTTAATGAAACTGTAAAACAAAGAGTAATAGGAATTGTTCCAAAAATTGATAAAAATACTATAGTACACTTTACGCCACTTGAAGCTCTCTATTATGCATTCAATGAGACCAAAAAATCCACACTTCTCATAACTAAAGGGATAGAGAAGATCTCTACAGGTGAAGTTGAATCTAAAAATATTGCTGGAGCAATAACAATTTTTGACCTCTTAATCGATTTTGCAAAAGCTGGATTTTTATATCTTCTTTTTATTATGGCACTTATCTCTGTAAACCTTGGAGTCATTAATCTACTCCCTATTCCAGCTCTTGATGGAGGACATATCCTCTTTAATCTTTACGAGATGATTACTAAAAAAGCTCCAAGTGAAGAGGTTTTATATAGGTTAACTGTTGCTGGATGGATATTTTTAATTGGTATAATGGTATTTGGCTTGTATAATGATATAAATAGAATTTGGGGG
>JALWMN010000186.1 GCA_027083895.1 Campylobacteraceae bacterium | reverse complement strand
AATTTTGCTATAATAGTAAGGTTATTAAAACTGGTGACCTTAAAGGAATTATAGAATGAAAATTATCTATATCTCTTTACTTTTTTTATTCACATTTACTCTCAATGCAAGTGATCAATTTAGACTGTATAAGTTTAAATCTGGTCTTATCTATTACGATGTCAATACTTCTAGTTTTGATAGTAACTTAAATTCAAATGTCCAAGGAGTAGCAAGACTTGTATTTGATAATTGGGGTGCAAAAGAGCTTAAAGAGGAAGAGGTAAGTGAAGTCCAAGAGGGAGACTTTAATACCACAAATAGTAGACATACGATGACCCTAGCTGATCATGGAACAATCTATACAGTTGATTATAGCGAAAAAAAGATATACAAAACTAGAGATAGAGATTTAGATTTAGCAATCAGCGAGAAACTTGATCTCTCAGATGAGAGTATTAAATCTCTCATCAATTTAGGAGCACAAAAGATTGGAAAAGAGAAAATTGCAGGATATGAGTGTGATATTTGGCAGTATGATGATCAAGAAGTGTGTATGTATAAAGGTATACCTTTAAAAATTGTAATCAAAAATGCCGGTTTTATTAGTGAGAAAAAAGCAGTGCAAGTAAAATTTAATCAGCCAGTACCAGAAAATAGCTTTTCGCTACCAAAATTTCCCATTATAACTGATAGCGACTACAGTGGCAACAAAGCTGCATCTGTACGTACACAAGACTATATTGAATCTATTAAAGAGCTAAAAAATCAGATGCAAAAAAAGGGGATAAATTTAGAAGATGGTAATCTTTCGGTAACACCTGAGCTTGAAAAAGATATTATCAATGCTTTAGGAAAACGATATTTAGAGAAACAGAAGAGATATCTTCCCGAACTTTTAAAAGCTCTTGAGACTGCTAAAGCCTGTATTGCTAAAGCTGGTTCAAAACAAGCTGCATTAAAGTGTATCGCACCTGTAAAAGAGATTAATGACAAACTTGGTGATGCAACAAAAGAGTATGATCTTGAAAATTTTAACGAAATGAAGCGAATGAAGGTACTCCAATCGCTAGAGAAAGAGATAAAAGATACTAAAATAACAGCTGATTGCGTAAGTAAATCAGATAAAACTACAGACGTTATTATCTGTACAGAGGGAAGATTAAATCCTCAAGAGAGTACAACGACTATCCAAAACTCTTTAAATGATACAAATAACTCAAATTAACTATATGAGTTTCCCCTAAGATTCGAGGGTATTTCCAAACCCTATTTTATTTTAGAGTTTTTCTATTCTCTCTTTTAACTCATTAAGAGTCATTGCCGTAGCAAAACAGGCACTATTGTTACAGATTTCATAATTTTCATCCCTTGTAACTTTTAATAGCGTATAAGGATAGTTAAAATCCTCATTTATAAGAAATTTTAAGTTCTCCTCTTTTGATTTAATAATAATATCATCTTTTAGATATCGAATAGCTGCATCTGTAAGAGTAGGTCTTGAAATCGGTTGTCGCATTAAATTATAGGAGTGCACTTGCAGTGTACGAAATGCAAACTTTTCATATATCGATTCATTAAGTGAGCGTAGAGTCAATAGATTTTGCACCATTAATGAGAGAGAGGATGTATAAGTAGTATCATAATCCTCTTCAAAATTTTTAAACTCTCCATTGCTAAGCAGCCATTTACCATCGCGATAGTATCTTTTGATAGCCTCGTTTGTTAACGTAGTTGCTTTGATAATATAACGCTCATCAAGCGTTGCACTGTAAGCACTAAGATTTGCAGCAATGAGCCACGCATAATCTTCTAAAAAGCCCTTTACTTTTGGCTGATTCTCTATTAATACACTATGGAAAAGCTCATTCCCATGGAGCATCTTCTTCTCTAGTGCTTCTAGAGAGTTAACTGCTTTATCTAAATAGCCCTGCTTCTCTTTTGATGCCTCAAAAAGGGTAACAATCATCATACTATTCCATGAAGTAATTACTTTTCTATCGATAAATGGATACTCCCTAGACTCTCTTAGCTTCTTAAGAACTGCTAGAGCCTTTTTAATCTCTAGGGTATCTTTTAATCTGCTCTCTTGTAAGCGAACAATCGATTTTTTATTAAAATTCCCATTACGGGTTATTCCCAGCTCAAAAAGGAGTTTGCTATCTACTCCCTCTTTTTTAAAAGCCTCTTTTACTTCTTTATAGTCATATACAAAGTAAGCTCCCTCTTCGCTATTTGTATCGGCATCGCTTGCACTAAAGAAGAGGTTATCTTGACTCATCTTCTCTAACATAAAATCTATTGTTTCAAAAGCAGCACTTTTGTAGTGCTCCTCTTTTGTTAAGCGATATGCCCTAAGTAGTACCTTTGCCATCAATGCATTATCGTAAGTCATCTTCTCAAAGTGAGGCACAAGCCACATCTTATCAGTACTATATCTGCAAAAACCTCCATCTACATGATCGTAGAGACCTCCTAGCAGCATACTATCAAGTGTATGTTTGAGAATCTCTAAAATTTCACTATCTCCCTCTAGTTTATAGAGATTTATAGCAAGCTCGAGGGTGGAGGCGTGCGGAAACTTTGGTGCATCTCCAAAACCACCATACTCCTTTTCGTAAACATGCTTTATCTGTTTTGTAACTATGCTTATTAACTGCTCATCAATCTTTGTTGCCTCTATTTTACTCTTAGGTCTTAAGGCAT
>JALWMN010000185.1 GCA_027083895.1 Campylobacteraceae bacterium | reverse complement strand
TTTAAGAATTGATAAAGAGTTTAACAATATAATAAACATAAATAAAATATATTGGACTCAAAATGGTAAAAGTAGAATTTTTAGGACCTATTGGGAAAGATCCAATTGAACTTAATATTAACTCTTTGGAGGAGTTAGCTGATTATATGTCAAAAGATGAAGTACTTAAAGAGTGGGTAGAGAATTCTGCAGTGGCTGTAAATGATACAGTAGTGAAGGATCGTAACTTCCCATTAAAGAGTGGGGATGTTGTAACGATACTCCCACCGGTTTGTGGAGGTTAAAATGGAGCTTTATCAAGGTCCTTTGGATGTAAAAGCTATTAGTAGTAGATGGTATGATGAGGTGAGAGAGTTAAACTATGGTGCATTTATTACTTTTGTAGGGATAATAAGAGCAGAGAACTCAATTGAGGCACTTAGCTTTGATATCTACGAGCCAATATTGAGAAAGTGGTTTGATAGGTGGCAAGAAGAGGCAAAAAGTCGAGGTGCAATTGTAAAGATGGCTCATGCAATTGGGGATGTGCCAATTGCTCAAAGCTCTTATATTGCTGCAGTTGCATCTCCAAAACGCAAGGTTGCATTAGCATTGGTAGAGGAGTTTGTAGAGGATTTTAAAGCCAATGCACCAATATGGAAATATGATGTTGTAAATGGTAAACGCATCTATGCTAAGGATCGTAGTACTCCAATGGAGGGTGCAGGAGTCTTAAGAAAGGATGGTAATGATTAGTTTCGAAGAGTCAATGCAGCGGTTAGAGAGTGTTGAGATTACTCCTAGTGGTGTTATTGAGTTACCACTTATGGAGGCTCTTGGATACCATATAGCCGAAGATATAGTAGCAACATATAACTCTCCAGAGCACCCAACAGCAGCTATGGATGGATATGCAGTTCGTTTTGAGGATCAAGTTCTCAAAGAGCTAGAGATTGAGGCTATCAATCCAGCTGGTGCAAATGAGATTTTAGAGTTAACACCTGGAAAGACGATAAAGACATATACTGGTTCTCTAATGCCTCAGGGTAGTAATACACTTATTCCAATTGAGAATGTAAAAACGAATGGCAATAAGATTACTATTGAAGAAGAGGTAGCTTTTGGTTTTAGTGTACGTGAAGTTGGTGAGAGCTTTAAAGAGGGTGAAGTACTCATTAAGAGTGGTACAAAGATCGGTTTCGAAGAGATTTCGGTATTGGCATCGCTCAATTGTGTAAGAGTAAAAGTATATAAAAAACCAAAGGTAGCTATTATTGCAACTGGAAGCGAACTTTTAGAGTTAGGCGAGGAGCAAACGAGACCTAGTCAAATAAGAAGTAGTAATAATTATACAATCGAAGCGATTGTAAAAAAGTATGGTGGTGAGCCACTGCAGCTTGGTTGTATTGGTGATGATATAGAGGCTTTAAAGGTGCAATTTAAAGAGGCACTCCAAAAGAGTGATATTGTTGTGAGCACTGGAGGAGTCAGTGTAGGTGATTTTGATTTTGTAAAAGATATTGTAAAAGATGAATTGGGGGCAGAAGTTCTTTTTAAAGGTGTAGTTATAAAACCTGGCCAGCACATTATGGTTGCTAAGAGTGGGAATAAGATGATTCTTGCACTTCCAGGTTTTGCGTACTCATCAACAGTAACTGCACTACTCTATCTAGTGCCACTACTTTATAGATATAATGGTACAGTTTATCAAGTACCACTTGTAGAGGTTACACTACGTTCGAAGTATAAAAAGCGAAGCAAAAAAAGAGAGTTTACAGCAGCAAATCTTACGCTGCACAATGGGAATTTGTGTGTTGACTTTATTGGGAAAAAGAGTGGGACAAGTGCAATTATGACAAATATGTTAGGAGGTGTTGCATTGGTAACTAGTGGACCAGAAGATGGAGATAAAGAGAGTGGCGAGAGAATTCAAGCACTCATTTACAATTTAGATCTAAAATAGGAGGGAAGGTATGAACAGTTTTAATGAAATTATCGAAAAGATTAAGGATATAATATCAACAGAGAGTCCTAATGGCAAGGTTTTTGATAAAGATGTCGCAGCAGAGCTTGGGATTTCACAAGCTACTTTTGCTACCATGAAAAAGAGAGGTGCCATTCCATATAAGGAGCTAATGGAGTTTTGTGCAAGACGGAAGATTAGCATAAATTGGCTCTTTTTTGACCAATCAGCAGGCATGCTTGTTGAAGAGACTGAGAAGTTTTTTAGAATTAAATACTTTAGTAGTGTACGTGCAAGTGCTGGTGGTGGAGCAGAAGGTTTTGGAGAAGAGTATGATGTGGTTACTGTCGATAGACTCTTTATTAAGAATTTTTACAATGATATAAGTGATGAAGAGTTAAAAAGTAAAAATATAGAAGCAATTCATGTAGATGGTGAGTCGATGGAGCCAACACTTAAAAATGGTTCAATAGTCTTTGTGGATAGAGATCAAAACACAGTAACAAAGGATGGTATTTTTGTAGTCTCTACGCCTGGTGGGCTCTTTATTAAGAGAATTAATAGAAAAGCTGACGGTTCAATAGAGTTAATCTCAGACAATGAACGTTATTCACCAGAGATATTAAGTTGCGAAGAGGTTATAATAGTAGGAAAAGTTATAGGTGAGGTGGAGAGACTCTAAATAAGAGGATCCCTTTTCACTTTTTAAATTGCTGTAAAAAGAGATTGAAATTAAAAAAATTTTTTAGTTTTTTTCTAAAACAGGTGTAATT
>JALWMN010000184.1 GCA_027083895.1 Campylobacteraceae bacterium | reverse complement strand
TGCGTGGTACTACTTCTAGACTTATTGTAAAGATGCTTAAAGAGGCAGGTGCATCTGAGGTGCATATGAGAATTGCTGCACCAGAGATTAAGTATCCATGTCGTTATGGAATCGATACGCCAACAAAAGAGGAGTTGATATCTAGTAAATACTCTCCAAAAGAGATTGCAAAGATAATTGGGGCTGAGAGTGTAGGATTTTTAAGTATTGAAGGTTTAAAAAATGCACTTGGTCGTGATAGAGAGTATTCGTTAGTGAGTTTTGATGGCAACTATTTTGCTGGTGGGTGTGCAGAATCTTTAAATTGTAGCGGTAAGTAGATGGAAAAAGTAAGAACATTTGGTGCATATCTTAAATCGAAATATGGGGTGAGGGTAAAAAAGATACCACTAGCCATTGGTGGTTTTACCTGCCCAAATATTGATGGTACAGTTGCTAAAGGTGGCTGTACATTCTGCTTAAATGACTCTTTTAGCCCAAATGTTGCGAAGAATAGAGATAAGATTTTTTTAAATTTAAGCTCTAAAGAGAATCCACTTTTAGGATCGCAGCTAAATCAAGTTGTATCACAAATTAATAAGGGCAAAGAGGAGTTTCATACTTTAGGGTATAAAAAGTATCTAGCCTATTTTCAAGCTTTTACAAATACTTATGCACCTTTTGAGACTTTGCAGCAGCTCTACTCTACGGCACTCTCTCAAAAAGATATTATTGGGCTGAGTATTGGTACAAGAAGTGATAGCGTAGAGGATAGAGTTTTAGAGTACCTAAGCGAACTTAGCAAAACTTACGAAATTTGGATAGAGTATGGTATTCAATCAATTTATGATGAGATACTTCAGAGAATTAATAGAGGGCATGATGCTAAGAGTGTTGAGGAGGCTATAAAAAAGGCTAAAGATTATGGGCTTAATGTGTGTGGACATCTCATTTTTGGTCTGCCAGGTGAGAGTCAAGAGATGATGCTTAATTCTGCTAAGGCAGCATATGATTGGGGGATAGACTCTGTTAAGTTCCATCCACTTTATGTTGTTAAGGGTACAATGTTGGCAAATGAGTATAATCGTGGAGAGTTTAGACCAATTACATTGGATGAGTATCTAGATACTTTAGTGAAAGCTATTGATTTAATGCCAAAAGGTATAATAGTACAAAGAGTTACTGCTGGTATCGATGATGATACTCTATTAGCTCCTAGTTGGTGCGGTAAGAGTAAAAACTATCTCATGGGCAAAATTAAACAAGAGTTAGCTAAAGCGGGGTATGCCTATTAAAGGCTTTAGCCTTTAATAGGGGCTTAGAGCTAAGGGCTTAGAGCGAAGAGCTAACAATGTAGCTTCGCTTTTTTAAATGTGGCAAAGCCACAAATATTAAACGCGACAAAGTCGCACCACTAGCTCTAAGCTCTTGGCTCTAAGCTTTTCATAAAGGAAAACAATGTTTACAAGATTTAGAAGAAGAAGATTAAATCCGATTTTAAGAGACTTACTAACCGAGACTACACTCAGTATAAATGACTTTATCTATCCTCTCTTTGTTAGAAGTGGCAAAGAGGTAAAAAATGAAGTAGCCTCTATGCCTGGTGTTTATCAGATGAGTATCGATGAGGTGGTTAAAGAGTGTGGTGAGTTAAAAAGTTTGGGGATAAAGTCGATTATTCTTTTTGGGATTCCAGATGTTAAAGATAGTGTAGGAAGCGAAGCTTTATGTGAGCATGGAATTATTGCTACAGCCCTTCGTGAAATAAAAGCAGCCCATCCAGATATCTTTATAACGACTGATCTATGTTTTTGCGAATATACAGATCATGGACATTGTGGAGTGCTCGATCCTGTATTAGAGACAGTAGATAATGATATAACACTGAAAAACTTAGGCTTGCAAGCAGTAGTTCATGCAAAAGCGGGTGCTGATATGATTGCACCAAGTGGTATGATGGATGGGATGATTATTGCAATTAGAGAGGCTTTAGATGAAGCTGGATTTAAACATATTCCAATTATGAGCTATTCTACAAAGTTTGCTTCAGCTTACTATGGTCCTTTTCGTGATGTCGCAGAGAGTGCTCCAAGCTTTGGTGATCGAAGAAGCTACCAGATGAACCCAGCGAATAGAAGAGAAGCGATTTTAGAGAGCTTAGAGGATGAAAAAGAGGGAGCAGATATCCTAATGGTAAAACCAGCACTAGCTTATATGGATATCATAAGAGATATTAAAGAGGCTTCAAGATTACCTTTAGCAGCCTATAATGTAAGTGGGGAGTATTCTATGTTAAAAATGGCAGCTAAGGCTGGTGTGATCGATTATGAGCGTGTAATGTTAGAGACGCTACTTGGCTTTAAAAGAGCAGGAGCCGATATTATAATAACTTATCATGCTAAAGAGGCAGCCAAACTGCTACAGTCCTAGAGTTATATGCTCTTTGGAGTTTATGAGTTTTGGATATTTGTTGCGTTTGACTCTAAGCTACTATTATCCTCTTGCACCTTTTCTTTGCTACTATTGAGTTCTTCTGAACTATTTTTAGGTTGTGTAGCATTTATCTCTAACGAGGAGTTGCTATCTGTAGCATTGTTGTCCCATTTATTTTCGCTTGAATCATCGTTTTCTTGAGTATCGTTACTAGTTGTGTTGCTATCGATAACTGTTTCAAACTCTTCTAAAATTTTTGATTTTAGTTTAGGAAGTTGATAGCGATTCATCGACTTTTGAAGGTGTTGGAGTACCTTT
>JALWMN010000183.1 GCA_027083895.1 Campylobacteraceae bacterium | reverse complement strand
ATATCACCATTTTTTAACTGCTTTAAGAGCGAAGTCCTCTCCTTATTTACAGTTGCTGCTGTAGCAAAATTGCCAACCTCAGAGTGGACTGCATATGCAAAATCTAACACAACCGAACCTTTTGGCAGTGTGTAATGGTCTCCTTTAGGAGAGAAAACAACCACATCTTCACTATAAAGGTCGGCTTTTGCAGCCTCATAAAAGCTCTGTGCCGATCTATTCTGAAATGGTAAATTTTGAATCCAGTCAAGTTTTACACTCTCTGTATCCCCTTTATATTTCCAGTGTGCTGCAATACCATACTCTGCTACTAAATGCATATCTTTTGTTCGAATTTGAGCCTCAACTATATCATCATCAAAAAAGAGTGTAGTGTGGATTGTCTGGTATCCATTATCTTTAGGCAGTGCAATATAATCTTTAAATCGAGAAATAATTGGAGTAAACTTAAGATGGAGTACACCCAATGCTTTATAGCAAAGGATAGGCTCTTGTACTATAATACGTATTGCTAAAAGATCCAAGATCTCTTCAATTGTTACTCCTTTTCGCTGCATCTTAAGATAAATAGAGTATCGATGCTTCACTCGCCCTTCAACACTAATCGTATCTCTTGCAAAACCATTCTCAATAAGAATATTTTTTGCTTTCTCTATAAAGTGATTAAGGCGTAACCGTAAATCTTGCTTATGTGACTTTAAATAATTATCGATCTTCTCAAACTCTTCAGGATAGATATACTTAAAGGCTAAATCCTCTAAAAGATTTTTAAGCTTTGAAATACCTAAACGGTGTGCTATTGGAGCATAAACTACCAGTGTCTCTTCTGAGATCCTCTTTTGTTTATTTGGTGGGAGTGAATCGAGTGTCATCATATTATGCAAACGATCACACAATTTAATTACTAAAACTCTTGGATCTTTTATAGAGACTAGAAGCATTTTTTTAAAAGAGAGTGCAGATTTAATTAGCTTCTCATCCGAATCTGAGGATACTAACTCCTCTTCTCGAATTTCTGAGAGTTTTGTTAACCCTTCAACCAAAAGGGCAACCTCATCACCAAAGAGCTCTTTTATATCCTCTAAAGTATACTCTGTATCCTCTACAACATCGTGCAAAAGTGCAGCAATAACCATCACTTTATCACTGCTAATGGAAGCTACAATAGCAGCTACCAATATTGGATGAATCACATAAGGCTCTCCGCTCTTTCTAAACTGCCCCTCATGGGACATCATTGCAAAATCGATAGCCTTTTGAATCGATTCATCTATATCAATTAAGCGATCTAAAACCCTAACAGCATCCTCTACTGTAGAGATTCTACGAATCTTCTCAATAATAGCATTCAATAATTAACTCTCTTTAATAATTTCTATCTTTCCTTGAGCAATCTCCATTAAAGCAATGTCTGTTGCTTTATACTCTTTTAGAGTTACATCTTCAATTAATGGTATAGCACCATTTGTTAACTCTTTTGCCCTTTTTCCAACCGCTTTTGACATTAAATATCTATCAAAATTGTACTTCTCTAACGCTATAGCTGCAATCTGCTCCAATCTCATGATTCTCTCCTTCTTATTTCACTATTGAACAAAGCTCATAATTCCCTTTAATTATAGATAAAAGGTTTCCTTTCTCAAACATATTACAAACAACAATTGGCAACTGATTCTCTTTTGCCAAGGCTATTGCTGTATCATCCATCACCTTAATATTATCACTTAAGGCTTTATCATAACTTAACTCTGTAAGCTTTTGAGCATCATCAAACTTATTAGGATCTTTATCATAAACACCATCAACTTTAGTAGCCTTAATTAAAAGCTCTGCCTCTATTTCACTTGCACGAAGCGTTGCAGCAGTATCTGTTGTAAAATAGGGATTTCCAGTGCCCCCTGCAAAGATAACCACACGCCCTTTCTCTAAATGCCTTCTTGCTCTTCTAACAATAAAACTCTCACCAATTTGGTGCATATCAATAGCCGACTGAAGCCTCGACTCAATACCAATATGCTCTAAAGCCTCCTGGATAGCAACTCCATTAATAACAGTTGCTAACATCCCCATATAATCACCACTTGTTCTCTTGATAATTCCATCCTTCGCAGCACTTACACCGCGAATAATATTTCCGCCACCAACAACAATAGCAACCTCAATACCATTATCAACTAACTCTTTTATCTCACTAGCAATAAAATTTAAAATCGATGTATCAATTCCATATCCATCTTCACCTGCTAAAGCTTCTCCTGAGAATTTGACCAATACCCTTTTCACCATCTAGAACCTCTTTAGCTTCATTAACATACTCCAAAGAGTCACAAGACCCAACTCATAAAATGCAACCCAAAAAAATTACAAAATTATACCTAAAGAGTTTATAAGTGAGCTAAAACTTATCTATAAAGTGCAATTTTAATTGAACCCAAATTTTGCATTAGAGACTAATAACCTTTAACAAATCATCTATTCTAAGACATTTACAAAAATCGATCAATTAACCTACTAGTTAAGCTTGCAACCATTGGGAGCCTACACTTGCACAGTTTTTTGCAAACACCCTAAAACAAAGCATTTGTCAAATCTTTTCTATTTTATTTCAAAATTTGGGATAAAATGAAATCTTTATAATTTTAGCAAAAAATTTATGTTAGCCATAAGGCTAAAAAAGAGCACTTAAGCCCAAAGGGGTGTTTGCGTTCGCAAAGCGAAAAATTATATCTATATTAAATGAA
>JALWMN010000182.1 GCA_027083895.1 Campylobacteraceae bacterium | reverse complement strand
CATATAATTTATTTTAGTTCTTTTGTATTATTTATTATCACCAATACTCACTCATTTATGTGGTTTTCGATTGTGGGAGTAGAAGTGCATAATAGATACTCTTTAAAGATAAGAGAAGAGGGTCATAGAACGAATCTTTTCTTCTCTTTGATGCTCTTTTTTCTGCTAGAAGTATCATATTTTTATATCTTTTATAAATATAGTATTGATATTTATAGTGTTGATGGTGTTATTATGCTTTTAATCCCTTTGACTTTTATTTATGTTGAGTATACTTTTTATACTTATCCTCTGGAAAAATTATATAAAAGATACAGGGATTGGAGATGGAAGTAGAGGAACATTGTATTTCATATGTTGTAAATTTTCTCTCGTTGCAAAGTTGTATTTTGAAATGCATATAATTGAAGTATATAATTTTCTTCTTAACTCTTAATTGAATAATGGTTTCTCTCTTTATTTTTTTTCTCAATGAGTGTGATGGCTAAAGCCACAGCTTCGCTTCACAAGAGAAAAAAATAAAGCAAAATTAGCAAATGCGGTTTGTGTAACAAAAATTTCTTTAGAAAAAATCGCACAAAGATGAGATTTCGGAAGATTTGTTTAATTTCCGCTAAAAATGCAAAACTCAGCATACACTTTTGACAGTTGCATTTTCTTTACGCTACGGCTATGCAAATCTCAATTTCTTAAAATCTTAAATTGTGCAGAAATAGCCAACGAATTGGCTTTATGTCGGCTAATACATTATTCAAGAGAATATATCTAGCTTATTGTTTGGTTAGAATCTTCTGATTTTATCGGAGAAGCTACCATAATAAATTTTGGTTAAAATTTGTTTGGAAATTTCAGGGCATTATCCTTTATATAAATTAAGATAAAATAACGAAAAATATTATTTGAGTTTGTTTAAAGAAAAGAGTAGATGAATATAGAGACAAAAAGAGCCCATTTTACAACACCGCTCTATTTGGAGAGTGGACGTATTTTAGAGCCGTATGATATTGTTTATGAGACTTATGGGGAGTTAAATAAAGATAAGAGTAATGTTATTTTAGTTTGCCATGCTTTAAGCGGTTCACACCATGCAGCTGGGCTCTATGAAGGTGATAGAAAGGCTGGCTGGTGGGATGGACTTATTGGTCCAGGTAAAGCGATAGATACTAATAGATTTTTTGTAATTTGTACTAATGTAATTGGTTCCTGCTTTGGAAGTACTGGACCTATGAGTGAGCAGTATCCAAGTAGTGAGCCTTACCGCTTGAAGTTTCCTGTTATTACGGTTAAGGATATGGTAAAGGCTCAGATGAATCTCCTCTCATCGCTTGGTATTTATAGTGTACAATCAATTATTGGTGGATCGATGGGGGGAATGCAAGCTCTGCAGTTTGCGGTAGATTATCCAAATTTTGCACAGTCGATTATTGCTTTGGCGGCAACTTATGCAACACGACCTTGGGCGATAGCTTTCAATAAAGTGGCAATCGAGGCGATTCGAAGAGACCCTAGGTTTAATAATGGAAACTATGCAAAAGATGCCTTTAGGGAGCATGGATGTGATGGTTTAGCTATAGGGCGGATTGCTGGGCATATTTCATATCTTTCGCCTGCATCGATGGAGAAGAAGTTTGGTAAAAAGTATGTAGCAACCGATGGGCTTTTTGAACTCTTTGGAAGGTATGAGGTAGAGCGGTATATGGAGTATAATACCAATAACTTCTCGAGGATCTTTGATCCATTAAGTTACCTCTATATTGTAAAGGCGATTAATACTTTTAATCTCTCAAGAGGGTATGAGTCGCTGCATGATGCGGTGCGTCGTATTAAAGCAGATACGCACCTTATTAGTTTTAAGGGAGATATGCTCTTTTTTCCTGAGGAGATGGAGCACTTAGCAAATATGTTAAAACGAAACGGGCAGAGCTATAGTTACCATGAGATAGATAGCGATTATGGACACGATGCCTTTTTGGTGGAACTAGATAAGTTTGATTATATTATTAGAGATATCTTAAAGGGGTTATAGATGAAACAAGCTACATTTGAAGAGAAGTTAGAGTTAGCAAAAGGGTATATTGAGCAGTTGATGAATCCAGAGATTACGCTTGAGGAGTCGATTACAATCTATAAAAAAGGGTTGCAGACTATTAAAGAGGCTCAGCAGATGCTAGAAGAGGCGAAGCTAAAGGTAGAAGAGATAAATAAAGAGATGAGTGGAGTAGAGTCTTGAAAGAGTTGGTTGTTGGGTTGGTGCAGCTACCAACTCTTGGAATGAATACGACTCGCTTAGAGTTCTATTTGCGAAAGGCAAAGGATAGAGGGTGCAAATTGCTGCTCTTTGGGGAGTATGTTTTAAATCAATTCTTTAAAGAGCTAGAGGGGATCCCTAAAGAGATGGTTCGAGAGCAGACAAAGAAGCATATCTCTATTTTGAAACGCTTAAGTAAAGAGTTTGATATAACGCTTGTTGCTCCTATTGTTGAGGTAAAAGGGAAGAAGTTTTATAAGAAGATTATTAAAGTGTCACCAAAATCTACAAGTTACTATATGCAACAGATACTCATAAACTATAGTCACTGGAATGAAGAGGAGTTTTTTAGTAACCCTATTACACAAATTAAAGATCCCATGACATTTAGTATAGATGGTTTTAAGATAGCTGTTATAGCTGGTTTTGAGCTTCATTTCGATAAGATTTGGGAGAGTGTAATGCGAAAGCGAATCGATCTTGTATTGCTACCAACAGCATCGACATTTGGCTCGAAGTATCGCTGGAGAGAGTTGGTTAAGATGCGTGCATTTGTTAATAATTGTTACATTTTACGGGCAAATCGTGTTGGAGATTATCTAGATAAAGAGATTCATTGGAAATTTTATGGGGATTCACTCTTTGTATCACCAGATGGGAATGTAGAGATGGCACTAGAGGATAGAGAGTCTATGCTTATTGAGACGATTACAAAAGAGGAGTTAGCTGAGAGTCGGCGAGGTTGGGGCTTTCGGGCACATTTGAATAAGAGAGGAGAGTTATAGTGCCAGAGTACTTTTTAAGACAATATATGCTTTGGGGTAAAGAGAGGCAAAAGCTTTTGGCAACAAAGAGTCTGCTAATAGTTGGTAGTGGTGGTCTTGGATGCTCTGTTGCTTTGGCACTTAGTGGCAGTGGAATTGGAAGGATCGATTTAGTCGATTTTGATAGGGTGGAGTTGCACAATATTCATCGTCAAGTACTTTTTGAGATCCATGATGTGGGAAGATATAAAGCTGAGGTTGCTTCTTTGAAGGTTAGAGAGCGAAATCCAATGTTAAAAAGTGATGCGTATTTAGAGGAGTTTGAGAGTTTTATAGAAAGAAATGAGCGAAAGTACGATTTGATAATAGATGCAACCGATAATCTTTTTGTGCGTGAGCAGATCGATAGCTATGCTAAAAAGAGTAAAATCGCTTGGGTCTATGGAAGTGTAGAGGAGTTTAATGGACAAGTGTGCCTCTTTAAGGAGGCAAGTTTTGGCATGTTTGCAACAAAAGAGATAGAGCCAAAAGGGATTGCAGCACCAATGGTGATGCAAGTTGCCTCTTTTGAGGCAAATTTGGCATTACGTTTTCTTGCTAAATTGAAAGTTGCAAGCGATATTTTCTACTATTTATACTATAATGATAGTGGAGAATTTGAGATAAAAAGATTTAATCTACCAAGAGGAGAATAGGTGAAAAAGTTACTTTTATTAGCAGGTATTGGACTATTTATGGCAAGCTGTACCCAAGAGACACAAAATACATTGAGTCGTTCTATTCAAAACTGGACAGGAACAGATGGTGTTTTAGATATCTATGCAGGGAATAAATTGGTAAAAAGGTTTATTAAGATTGATAAACTCTCAACTGCATATGGGACAAATGACCATAAACCAAGACCATATAGATATGGCTATGGATATGATGATAAAAACTTTAATTTTAAAAAAGACCCTGGTGAAAAGAAGGTTTATTTTGAGTTTTCAGATTACTCAACAAGCTATATATTCTATGAAAATAATTAAAAAGGAGTAAAAATTGGGTATTAAACCGGTATCAACAGAAAATGCACCTCAGGCAATTGGTCCATATTCGCAGGCAGTAATAGCAAACGGATTAATCTATACATCTGGACAGATTGGATTAAATACGGATGGCTTAATTGTAGGTCCTGAGATTGAGAAGCAGACGCATCAGGTATTGAAAAATTTAAGTGCAGTACTAGAAGCAGCGGGAAGTTCACTCTCTCATGTTATAAAGACAACCATATATTTAAGTGATATGAATGACTTTAAGACAGTAAATGAGATTTATGCGGAGTATTTTGGTTCACATAAACCTGCAAGAAGTACAGTTGCAGTAAAAACCCTCCCTCTCAATGTAAAAATAGAGATCGATTGTATTGCGATGCCTGATCCAATGTTGAGTCCTCATACATTAGCTTAATATGAAGCTTAAAGCTTTAGGCTTTAAGCTGATAGTAGCATAGAGGATAGTTTATAAAATATTCTATAAATCAATCCACTTTATATTTCCCCATAGATAGTGCCACATTATGTAACATTCAAAAGTTACTAAGAGAGCCAATTTATTAAAATGGAATCTATTTTGTTACTTATAATGTAACAAAGCGAAACATTATAGCCGCTATTAGGGAATATTACTCTTGCAATAATCGTTGATTTTACAAAGCTTTGTTAAACTCTTTTTATTAATATAATAAAAAAAGGAGAAAATGGATGTCTCAACCAAAAATTATATGGAGTAAAATTGATGAAGCACCAGCTTTAGCAACATATTCACTATTCCCAATAGTAGAAAAATTTTTAAAAGAAGCAGGTGTAGATATTGAGCAAAGCGATATTTCCCTTGCTGGTCGTGTATTAGCTACATTTGGCCATATGGATGATGAGTTAGCAAAACTTGGCGAGTTAGTTAAGAAGCCTGAAGCAAATATTATTAAGCTTCCAAACATTTCTGCATCTGTACCACAGCTTAAAGCTTGTATTGCAGAGTTGCAAGAGAAAGGCTTTGATTTACCAGATTATCCAGAAAATCCACAAACCGAAAAGGAAAAAGAGGTAGCTGCAAAGTATGCTAAATGTTTAGGTAGTGCAGTTAACCCAGTACTTAGAGAGGGTAATTCAGATAGACGTGCTGCAGTTGCAGTTAAAAAGTTTGCTCAAAAAAATCCACATAGACTTAAGCCATTTGATGAGAATTGCCAAGCTTATGTTGCATATATGGATGATAATGATTTCTATGCAAATGAGCAGTCATTTATTGCACAAAAGGCTGGTACATATACAATCGAATTAAATGGTAACTGCTTAAAAACTATTGATGATGTTGAAGAGCAAGAGATAGTATCTGCTAGTTTTATGTCTGCAGAGGCTTTAAGAGAGTTTTTAGCTCAAACAATTAAAGATGCTGAGGATAAAGATCTTCTTTGGTCGATTCACCTTAAAGCTACAATGATGAAAGTAAGCGACCCAATTATGTTTGGTCATGCAGTAAGTATCTTCTTTAAAGATATTTTTGAAAAGTATGCAGATGAGTTTGAAAAGCTTGGTGTTAATCCAGATTTAGGAATTGGTGATCTTCTTAAAAAGATAGAAAACTCTGATAAAAAAGAGGAGATTGAAGCTGCAATTAAAGAGAAAATATTAAATGGCAAGCCAAATATTGCTATGGTAGATAGCGATAAGTTAATTACAAACCTACACTTCTCAAATGATATTATTATCGATGCATCTATGCCACCAGTAATTAGAGAGGGTGGTAAGATGTGGAATAAAGATGGCGAGCTTCAAGAGTGTGTAGCTGTTATTCCAGATAGAAGCTATGCTAGAATGTATAGCGAAATGTTAGAAGATTGTAAAGTAAATGGCCAATTTGATGTTGCTACTATGGGGCATGTAAGCAATGTTGGTTTAATGGCTAAAAAAGCAGAAGAGTATGGCTCTCACCCATATACATTTAGAGTGCCAGAAGATGGAGAGATGGTAGTAAAAGATCCAGATGGTAATGTGTTAATTAGCCACAAAGTTAGTAAAGGTGATATCTGGAGAGCTTATAAAGTCAAAGATATTGCTATTAAAGACTGGGTTAGATTAGCACACGAGAGAGCAAAATTAACTAAAGATCCAGTAGTATTCTGGCTAGATTCTAATAGAGCTCACGATGCTAACTTAATTAAAAAAGTTATAGAGTATCTACCAGCTCATCTTGAAAAAGAGCCAATCGAGTACCATGTAATGGCACCTGAGCTTGCTATGAGATTTACTCTAAAGAGAACTAGAGCAGGTCTAAATACAATCTCTGCAACAGGAAATGTTTTAAGAGATTACTTAACAGATCTATTCCCAATTTTAGAGCTTGGAACTAGTGCTAAGATGATGAGTATCGTTCCACTTCTTGCTGGTGGTGGATTGTTTGAGACTGGTGCTGGTGGGTCTGCACCTAAGCATGTTGAGCAATTCTTAAAAGAGAGCCATTTAAGATGGGATTCTCTTGGAGAGTTTTTAGCATTAGCAGAGTCTCTAAGAATGATCTATAATAAAACTGGTGATGAGAAAGTTAAAGCAGTTTGTGAAGCCTTAGATAGAGCAAATGAAGCTTACTTAGATAACAATAATGCACCAAGCAGAAAGTGTGGTGAGCCAGATAATAAAGCATCTCACTTCTACTTAGCAAAATATTGGGCAAAGGCTCTTGGAGAGAGTAATCCTAAATTTGCTGAAGTTGCTAAAAAATTAGAAGAGAATGAAGCTAAAATTATTGAAGAGATGTTAGCAGTAGAGGGTAATCCAGCCGATATAGGTGGTTACTTTAGACCAGATGATGCAAAAGCAGAAGCTGCTATGAGACCATCGAAAACTTTCAACGAGATTATCGACGCTATTTAAATTAGAGTTGAGTTTGACCAAAACATATACTCCCTTGTGGGAGTATACTCTTTAAAAACTTACAGAGTGTGTATTTAAAACTACAAGAGAAATTTTATACAGCTAACTACCTATAGCTTTAGCAAGACATAAAAAATACAATTAAAAACTTACAAGTTAAGTTTTTATTTGTGTTTTGCAGCTATAGGTGGTTGATGAAAAGGAGTCAAAATGGAGAAAAAAAGAGGTAAAAAAGTTACAATTATTGGGGCAGGAAATGTTGGAGCTACAGTTGCTTACTCTTTGGCAATGCAGGGTGTCTGCCATGAGATTGTATTAAGAGATAGAAATCCAGATATCTCTATGGGGAAAGCACTAGATATGAGTCAAGCTGCAAATGCTGCAAGAATGCATACAATTGTTAAAGTAGCTCACGAGGCAAAGGATATTGCAAATAGTGATGTTGTAGTTATTACTGCAGGAAGTCCTAGAAAGCCTGGAATGAGCAGAGATGACCTTTTGATGGTGAATGCTGAGATTACAAAAGAGGTTATTCAAGATGTAAAAAAATATGCACCAGATTCGATTATCATCATGGTTTCAAATCCGCTTGATGTGATGACCTATGTTGCACTTAAAGAGTCTGGCTTTCCAAAAGAGAGAGTTGTTGGAATGGCTGGAATCTTAGATAGTGCAAGAATGGCACACTTTATCTATGAAAAAATTGGATATGGTGCAGGGCAAATTAGAGCTTCTGTAATGGGTGGTCATGGTGATACTATGGTGCCACTTCCAAAATTTTCGACTGTAGCTGGTGTACCACTATCAGATATCTTAAGTAAAGAAGAGATTGATGAGATTGTAGAGAGAACTAAGCATGGTGGGGCTGAGATTGTTGGTTATTTAAAAACTGGTTCAGCATATTATGCTCCTGCAAAATCGACTGCAATTATGGTAGAGGCGATCTTAAAAGATACGAAGCAGATTCACCCTTGTGCTGTCTATTTAGATGGGCACTATGGATATACAGATGTTGTATCTGGTGTACCTGTAGCACTTGGTGCAAATGGTGTAGAAAAACTTTTTGAGATGACACTCACAGATGAACAAAAAGAGCTTTTTGATAAGAGTGTTAAATCTGTTAAAGAGATGATTGATGTTCTAAAGAGCAATAACTTTTTTGATAAATAGGAGCTAAAATGAGGGAGGTAGCATTTGATGATGTGGTAAATGCAGTTAAAAATATGATTATAACAACTGCAACAAATTTACCAGAAGATACAGTTAAGGCTTTAGAAGAGGCTTATAAAGAGGAGAAGTCAGAAGTTGCAAAAGAGGTGATAAAGCAGCTTTTAGAGAATGCAAAAATTGCAAGAGAAGAAGAACGTCCACTTTGCCAAGATACAGGTTTAGCAGTATTTTTTGTAAAAGTTGGAGAAGATGTAAAAGTAGTTGGTGGTACACTTAAAGATGCGATAAATAAGGGAACAGAGCTTGGGTATATTGAGGGGTATTTAAGAGCTTCGACTTGTAACTGTTTTAGTAGAGCAAATTTAAAGGATGAGGTTGGTTATAACCTTCCTGCAATTATCCATTTTGATTTAGTTGATGGTGATAAGATAGAGATAGAGTATGCTGCAAAAGGTGGGGGAAGTGAAAATGTTAGCCGTGCTAAAGTATTGCCACCAGCTGCTGGAAAGCAAGGCATTATAGATTTTGTAAAAGAGGTAATTAGTGATGCTGGTGGTAATCCATGTCCTCCAATTACAGTTGGTGTTGGTATTGGGGGGACATTTGAAAAGGCTGCAATTAGCTCCAAACATGCTCTCTTTAGAGATGTAGGAACAAAAAACCCTGATCCAGAGTTAGATCAATTAGAGCAAGAGATTCTAGAAGAGGTCAATAAGCTTGGAATTGGAGCTATGGGTATGGGTGGCACTAAGACAGCTCTAGCAGTACATATTGAGGCAAACCCTTGCCATATTGCAAGTCTACCAGTCTCTGTAAATGTACAGTGCCATAGTTCAAGACATATGCATATTACAATCTAAGGAGTTGGTTAATGGCTACATATCATTTAACTACGCCTCTTAGCGAAGAGGATGTAAGAAAGCTTAAAGCTGGTGATGTTGTTTACTTAAGTGGAGTTCTTTATACCGCTAGAGATGCAGCTCACAAAAGATTGGTAGATTTAATCGAGAAGGGAGAAGAGTTACCATTTCCACTAGAGGGAAGCGTTATCTACTTTGTTGGACCAACTCCACCAAAGCCTGGTGATCCAATTGGAAGTGCTGGACCAACAACGAGTTATAGAATGGATAGCTACTCTCCAACACTTCTAAAGCATGGCTCTAGAGGAATGATTGGAAAGGGTAAAAGAAATCAAGCGGTAAAAGATGCTTGCAAAGAGTATGGGGGAGTCTATTTTGGTGCTACAGGAGGTGCTGGTGCACTACTTGGCAAGAGAATAAAATCAGCAGAAGTTATAGCATATCCAGAACTAGGTCCAGAAGCGATTAGAAAATTAGAGGTAGAAGAATTTCCTGTAACTGTGATTAATGATACATATGGGAATGATCTTTATCAGATGGGTAGAGAGCAGTTTGAGGTAAAATCGTAAGGTTAAGTTTTATAGTTACTCTTAGAACTCTAAAAGATAGAGATAACTGCCTCCACCTGTTATAGCTGGAAAGAGTGGGCTTGAGAGGTGGATAGTAACTCTTAAATCTTTTAAAATTGTTTCAAATGTACTTTTGCTTTGATAAGTCTCTTCGCTCTCATACATAGCTACTGTACCTTGCAGTAGACTATAGAGCTCAAAATAAAAAAGTGAAAATGGGATATTCTTGCTAAATTTTTCTGTTATAAACGGGTCGATACTCTCTAGTAACTCTTTTGTTAATCTATATGCTAATGTGATATGATTATGGAGAGCATAGTAGAGTATCTCTGGTAATTTTTGGTTGATAGATCTATAGCACTCAAAAAGTTCATTTGGGAGATCTCTCTTATCAATATGCACCATCTCTTCTAAAGCTCGAGAGATATTAAGAGTAAATGTCTCTCTTTTAAGATTCTTGCTATTATCTAGAAGTTCAGTTGTTAAAAGATAAACCCTTTTTTTCTCATACTTCTGCGTTAATATCTCTTGGAGAGTAATGGTTGTTAGATTTTGGTACTTTTTGGTGAGAGACTCTTTAATAAGCTTATGAAAATTAATAAAAGGATTGCTCTTTAGGTTTTTGCTGTATTCTAGATTGAGTGCTTCGTTATTGATAATCTTCTCCATAAATTCAATTAAATTGTGAAAGTCACTTTCTTCTAAAAGGGATCTTTTCTCATAAATAGTCTCTTTAAATCCTAAATATCTTGCAAAGAAGTAAATTTTAGTTAGCGAGGAGTCTTCTATTTGAGTGCTACTAATATATGGAATATTACTTGGCTCTTGAATCGTTAGCTCTTTATTACTCAGTAGACGAATAACTTTTTCTGAAAGAGCTTTGATTGCTATATTTGTAAGATTAAGCTCTTGATTACTTTGAAGAAAAGTATCACTCTTAAGTAAAAGTGGAGTATCTTCATCTACTACCTTTAAAAGTGCAGAGGCTCCTTTAGGGCCAGCTATAAGTTCTTGGTTGTTAGAGAGTAAGATACTCTCACCTGTATGGAGATGGGTATTGTTGCTACAAATGGTGAGTGAACCATCAATAAGCTCTAAAGCAAAGCTTCTATTAGTAGGGTAAGATGTGCTGAAGCTTTCAAAAGGAGCCAATTTGAGCTGATAGAGAGAACTATTGCTATAGGAGAGATTCTTTAAGAGTGCTATTTGCTCCTTTTGATGACTATCGATAAGTTTTGAGATATCTATATTAAGTGCCTTTGCTATCGATTCTAATGTCGCAATAGTTGGATTGGTATCACCTAACTCTAAACTAAAAAGGGTTGATTTAGAGACATTAGCCTCTTTTGCAAGAGAAGAGAGTGAGATTTTATGGAGGGTTCTATAATGTTTTATCTTTTTTCCAATTGATGCAATAAGATCTGATGTTGCCATTATTACCCTTTTTTTTATAATTATATCGATCATTTGGAGGAGAGTTTAAAAAGATAACGAATTGAAATATGAATAAAATATGAGTTTGGATATAATTTCGCAACAGTTTATAAATTCACTTTAAAGAGAGATCGTTTCAATGTTTATTGATAAGGTTGAACTGCTAATTAGTTCAGGAAAAGGGGGAGCGGGATGTGTCTCGTTCCATACAGAGAAGTTTGTCACAAAAGGTGGTCCTGATGGTGGTGATGGTGGACGGGGAGGCTCTGTCTATTTTAAAGTAGATGCAAATACCGATACACTCTCATATTACCGAGGAAAACGGCATCTTAAGGCAAAAAATGGTCGCCCCGGAGAAGGGCGAAAACGAGCAGGAAAGAGTGGCGAGGATCTTATATTAGTTGTACCACCTGGAACGCAAGTTATAGATGCTGAAAGTGGGGAAGTTCTGCTTGATTTAACAGAGAATAATCAACTTGTTGAGTTCTTAAAAGGTGGCAAAGGGGGGCTTGGAAATGTTCACTTTAAAGGCCCTAGTAACCAGCGTCCAACCTATGCACAACCAGGTTTGCCAGGAGAGACTAAACGGGTCTATTTAGAGTTAAAGTCAATTGCAGATGTTGGATTAGTGGGCTTTCCTAATGTTGGTAAATCGACGCTTATTTCGTC
>JALWMN010000181.1 GCA_027083895.1 Campylobacteraceae bacterium | reverse complement strand
GCTAATCACTATACTCACTAATCACTAACTAAAGCTACTTAATCTCCAACATTCTATCGAGTGCTAACTTAGCATATTTAGCTACCTTAGCATCTACAAAGATCTCATTTATTGGCTCACCATCCTCAATAGATTTTAATACCCTATAGAGATCTTCTAATGTGGTCTCATTCATCGTTGGACATTCAGGTTTTGTAGCCGATAACACATAAGTATTTTTCTTTCGTAACCTATTTACTAAATTATATTCAGTTCCAACAACAACCTTTTGATCCTCCGGTAGACTCTGAACATACTTAATAAGCTGTGACGTAGAACCTACAAAATCAGCCTCCTTCACAACACTTGGGTCACACTCAGGATGTACTGCTACTAAAATATCAGGGTACTTTTGGCGGTAGAACTTAATATCATCAACAGTAAAGAGCTGATGTACTGAACAGAAACCATTAAAGCAGATAATGTCTGCCTCTTTAGGATCACACTCCCCCTCACCAATTACGCAACTTTTAAGCCCCATTGCATTTGCAAAGTTTTGCCCTAAGCATCTATCTGGAACAAAGAGAATCTTCTTGCCGCTCTCAAGCCCCTTCTCGATAATCTTATACGCATTAGAACTCGTGCAAACAAGCCCTCCCATCTGCCCAACTTTAGCCTTTACAGTAGCATCTGAATTAATATAGGTAATTGGTAAAATATCCTCTTTTTTAATGCCTCTTTCTACCATATAGTTAACACTATCATCAAAGTAACTTCCATCTATCATTCTTGCCATTGCACAACAAGCAATCTTTGGCATAAGTACACGTTTCTCTGGAGCAATAACTTTCACACTTTGCCCCATAAATCCTACCCCACAAAAGACTACCCAAGGGTTATTGTCTAGCTGGCACTTTCGTGCAAGCTCTAAGCTATCACCTGTAATATCAGCTAACTCAAAGACCTCATCTCTTTGGTAGTAATGCCCAACAATTGTAACTGGTAACTTCTCTTTTAATCGTAAAATCTCTGCTTTATAATCCATACTCACTCCAATTTAATTTATATTATTATAACTAAGAAAGTTTATTTACAGTAAAATATCATAAACTTTTCAATGGAGAACTTAAATGTTATCATCAATACTACAAGGATTACAAGATTTTATAACAAGTTATAATGGACTATTCTATATAGCAGCTTACCTCATTGGAGGCATTCCATTTGGCTACCTACTTGCAAAATATATCGGTGGCGTCAATATAAAAGAGGAAGGCAGTGGTAATATTGGTGCTACAAATGTGCTTCGGGTCCTCAAAAGAAGAGATCCAAAATTAGCAAAAAAGCTAGGAGCAATTACACTCCTACTCGACGCCCTAAAAGGTGCCATTGTACTTTTAGTTGCCAAATTTTTAGGAGCAAGCGACTATACACTCTGGTCTATCGCTGTTTTTGCTGTTATTGGACACTGCTATAGCCCATTTTTAAACTTCGAAGGTGGCAAAGGAGTTGCAACAGGATTTGGCGTCCTTTTATTGCTTCTCCCTATCCCTGCACTTATAGCCTTAGTTGTGTGGTTTATTGCTGCAAAGGGGTTAAGAATCTCTTCTCTCTCATCTCTCATTGCTCTTTTAGCTATTGTAGTAGTAAGCTATATTCTCTATAAAGGTGGGCTTCCAGGTATTGGAACCTTTGCACCTCTTTGGATTATTGCCTTTATCATCTTCTATAAACATCTACCAAATATTAAGCGACTAATCCTAAAAGAGGAGAAGAGGGTTGTATGAGAATCCACATAGAAGAGCTTCGCTTCGATACAATTATTGGCCTTTTAGAGTCTGAACGCCTAAGACCCCAAACAGTGATTGTTGATCTTCTAGCAAGCTACTCTTTTGATACAAAGAGCAACTCATTTATCAACTATGCTGAAATCGTTGATCTTATCAAAGAGATAGTCACCAAAGGAGAATTTAAGCTCCTTGAGAGTGCCCTAGAAGCACTCCAATCGCATATAAAAAAAAGATATCCGCAAATAGAGGACCTAGAGATTAAAATTACTAAGCCCGATATCCTAAACGACTGCAAAGTAGCCGTTAGCAAAAGGTGGCACTTTAGCAAAAGTGCTCAATAGAGATTCGCATACTACCAATTATCATATATCTCGATAACCTCATACCCTCTTCGATAGTTTTGTGTATATCTCTTATAGTGTCGTTTTACCCGTTTTTGAGCAAGATATCTTCTTTTAACTCTCTTTCTCACAATTCGTTTGCTAACAACTCTCTTTTTTACATATCTCTTTTTTGCAACTCGTTTTACAATAACTTTTCGCTTTTTTACACTTCGTTTAACCTTGTGCTTACTATAGTGCTTCTTTTTAACAGTCCTCTTTTTTACATAACGAAAATTTGCAGCATTTCCATAAACTCTTACCTTCATTCCTATATGGCTCCAGTTCCACAACCTCTTTGCAGTAGCCTTCGATACACGAATACATCCATGAGAGGCAGGATAACCAGGTAGATACCCTTGGTGTACTGCAATACCACCTCTAGTTAAACGGTGCATATAGGGCATCTTTGCACCCCCATTTGGCTCTGGATACTTATTAGAAATATGGAATCTATCTTTTTCTAAAACTCTAAATGTACCTGTAGGCGTTCTGTGCCCACTCTTTCCAGATGATATCGCTCCACTAAAGACAATCCGTCCATTCTCTTTTGCATAGAGTCTCTGTTTTGAGAGATCAATATCGATACTTTTTGCCCCATAAAGAGTAACTACAGTAA
>JALWMN010000180.1 GCA_027083895.1 Campylobacteraceae bacterium | reverse complement strand
TCCAGCAATGAACCAGCAAGAGGGAACAATCACCAATATGAACAAGCGAGTAGTTGTGCTTAATGCTGCACTAGATTATAATGGATATACACTCAATGATATTATGAATAAGCTTGGTTTAGGTGAGAGCTTAACAGTTGATTGGACAAGCAAGCTTCCGGTTGAGAAGGGGTATCAAGTTGTCAGATTTGATGATCTACCAGATGGTTTTGGGAATGATATGAGTGAGAATCGTGGCTACCTTTTAGCAAACTTAAGCGTAGAGAGAGAGGAGATAGAGCTTGAGGAGTTTAATGAGGATGCTTTAGAGGGCGATATAGCTTATAGATGCAACCCACAGCGACAATTTAATGACTTTACCGATAAGGCACATCAGATATTTGAAAAATTTGCTCTCTATGCTTCGCCTGAGAGGGCAAAAGAGCTTGGAGAGAGGGTTCGTGTTGATTTTGGTGAGCGTGGAGCAATTGAGCTTCCAGTTGAGGTAGATGAGAGAATCTCGGGAGAGATTGTAGAGATTCCAGATTTCAAATCTGCGTATGGGGTATATGATCTCTTTGGTCAAAATAGATACGCTGAAGTAAAAATAACAAAGGTGTAGAGAATGGATGGTTATATCATTGCAACAGTAATAAAAGCGATAGTGATACTTGCAGTCTTATCTGCATTGGCTGGTTTTGGTACCTATCTTGAGCGAAAGGTGCTTGCTTTTGTTCAAAGACGACTTGGGCCTATGCATGTTGGTCCTTATGGTTTGCTGCAGATTTTAGCAGATGGAATTAAGCTCTTTACAAAAGAGGATTTTATTCCAAGTGGTGCAAACAAAATTGTATTTATGATTGCACCAGCAATTACAGCTGCAACTGCATTTATTGCATTAGCAGCAGTACCACTATTACCAGAGTTTGAAATTTTTGGTATTACTGTTAGACCAATTGTTTCAGACTTAAATATTGGTATTTTGTTTGTGATTGCTATGATGGGTGTTGGGCTCTATGGTCCACTCTTAGCAGGTATGGCACAAGAGAATAAGTGGGGTATTATTGGTAGTGCAAGAACTGCAATTCAGTTTTTAAGTTACGAAGTGGTTACAGGGCTCTCTCTACTTGCACCAATCATGATGGTTGGTTCACTCTCATTAATTGATTTTAATGAGTATCAAGCAGGTGGGATAGGAAATTGGATTATCTGGACACAACCAGTTGCCTTTATTCTCTTTTTGATCTCAGGTTTTGCAGAGACGAATAGAACACCATTTGATTTACTTGAAAATGAGGCAGAGGTTATCTCTGGTTATGCAACAGAGTATAGTGGTATGCGATGGGGAATGTTCTTTATTGGTGAATATACCAATATGATTACCATAGGCTTCCTTGCTGCACTTGTATTCCTTGGTGGGTTTAATCCTTTAGGGTTTATACCAGGTGGAATTGCAATTATTCTTAAAGTATCATTCTTCTTCTTCTTGATGCTTTGGGTTAGAGCGGCGTGGCCACACATTCGACCAGACCAATTAATGTGGTTGTGTTGGAAGGTTTTAATGCCACTAGCAGTTATTAATATTTTAGTAACTGGTATAGTAATGATGGTTTAAGGAGAGATGATGAGTATTGAAAATTTAAAAAATAGAAATGTAGGTGTACAAAACTACAGAATGTTAGACCTTGAACCAACACCTACTACCGGTTGGGGAAAGTTTAAAAGGGTTCTAAAACGCTCAATTAAGTTAGAGCTGCTAGTTGGTTTAAAGGTCACCTTTAGAGAGATGTTTAAGGCACTCTTTATGGGAGAGATGCATACAGTAAAGTACCCATTAGAGAAGTTGCCTATATCGCCACGATATAGAGCGATTCATGAGATGAAGAGACTTCTTGAGAGTGGACATTATAGATGTATTGGTTGTGGGCTTTGCGAGAAGATCTGTATCTCTGATTGTATTCGAATGGATACTAGATATGATGAGAATCAAAGAAAAGAGGTAAGTGAGTATACCATTAACTTTGGTAGATGTATCTTCTGTGGGTATTGTGCTGAGGTGTGTCCAGAGCTTGCTATTGTACATGGTGGAAGGTATGAGACTGCTAGTGAACAAAGAGCAAGTTTCTCACTCTTTGAGGATATGCTTACACCAATTGATAAGCTTAAAGAGCAAAAAGAGTATCCAGGATTTGGTGCTATCTCTCCAAATGCGGATGAGAATATTAAGCCAACACCACTGGCGTATTAAGGAGTAGAGATGGAAACTATAGCGTTTTATCTATTTGCGATATTGATTACAGGGCTCTTTTTAGTAACAGTTATGAGTAAGAATATTCTCTACTCTATGAGTGCACTAGCAGCTGGGATGGTGCTTATTTCTGGACTCTTCTTTATTTTGGGAGCAGACTTCTTAGGTGCTGTGCAATTAGTAGTATACTCTGGTGCTGTAATGGCACTCTATGCATTTGGAATGATGTTTTTTGATGCTACTCGTAATGTAAAAGAGAAGAATAGTTCAGCAGCAGTTGTCTTTTTACTGAGTGGTTTGAGTGCAGTTGTATTGGTAGCGATTTTTGCAGCTCCTTCGATTGGCGAAAATATTAAACCACTTGTAACTGGCTCTAAAGGGCTTGATAATCCACATATAATTGGAGAGGTTCTTTTTACAAAGTACTTAATTCCATTTGAGGTGGCAGCTGTAATGCTCCTTGTAGCGATGATTGCAGGTATTATTTTAGCAAGCAAAAAGATGGATAAGAGTCTCTCAGAAGTTTATATTGATACATTGC
>JALWMN010000179.1 GCA_027083895.1 Campylobacteraceae bacterium | reverse complement strand
GTAGTAGGGTGTGCTACCCTTAGCACACAAAAAAGTTAGAATGTGCAGTGAGGGCACTGCACCCTACAAAACTGAGTTGCTTTGTGCTTTGAGCCTTCAGCTTTCAGCTTTCCTTATAGAGGTTGCTGTTAAGAAGAGATAATCTTTGCCAGTTATAGTGACTCGAAACCTCTTTTGCTGGAGGTACTTTTTGCAAAAGTAGATATCTTTTATAACGGTTCCTAATTCGCTAAAGTTGTAGTTTGGGACTCTAGCACCGTAGATCATTTCGCCATCTATCCAGCGACAATTTGGGAAGCCAAGGATTATTGCGGCATCTTTACTTAGATAGTTTTGCACTAAGTGCATAAGGGTAGTTTTAAGGTTGAGTGTAGAGCTTTGGAGTGTTCCTATGGATATAAGCATATCAAATATACCAAGATTGAGACTATCTAAATTATTTATATCTTCACAGTAAAAATGGCAGTTTTTCTTTTTTTTAAAGCTTTTTTGAGCGTACTCTATGGCACTTTTAGAAAAATCTATACCTATAAACTCTTGAGCATTAAAACTTTTTGGATAGAGTTTTTGAATGAGTTTAAACTCATCGCCACGGTTGATACCAAGATTTAAAATTCGCTTTCGTTTTGTTACTTTTGCATGTTTAAGAGCCTCTCTATAATAGTAGAGAAAGGAAAACTTCTTCTCTTTTTGGATATGAAAGAAGCTACTATCAACACCGTATTTTTCGCTAGAGTTACTAATATTATGAAATGAGTTATTGTGGTTAAGTGACTCAAAGAGTAGTAGAATATTATCTTTGTCGATTTTAGGTGTCTTGAAGCGTAATTGAAATGCTTGTGCTAAATCTGTAAAGGTTGAAAATCCAAACTTTTCAATCTCTTTAATGGAGAGTTTTATTCCAAAATGAGTTTGTGATTCAGAAATAGTCTCTACTTGTTCAATAATCTCTAGAAGTGAATTACCCTTTACATCAATTATATACATTAAGATGACTTTTTAATTTTGTAAAACCAATGCATCATAAAGAGTCTCAGTTTTTGAATTGCATTATTATGAAGATGAAAGTCTGTTAGTGGCGGACAGGGAGGGATTCGAACCCTCGGTAGCCTTTCGACTACGCACCCTTAGCAGGGGTGTGGTTTCAGCCACTCACCCACCTGTCCTTTGTTGTGTGGCCGTAATTGTACACAAGCTTAACTTAAATATGTATTAAAATATCGTTTTGTGAAAATAAATATTGATATTAATAGTAAACGTGCTAAAATAAGTGCTGAAAGTGAGGTAGCTATGGTACTATTTAAAGATGCACTAGAGATTGCATTAGATTCTATTATGGCAAAAGAGGAGTATGAGAGAGTCGATATTCAAGAGTCTCTTAATAGAGTAACAGCAGAGGATATTTTTGCTATCAAAGATCTTCCAAGTTATAATAATTCTGCTATGGATGGTTATGCATTTTGCTATAGTGAAAGGGGAAAACCGCTAAAAATTGCAGCGGTAATCTATGCAGGAGATAAGCAAGAGCCAATCTTGAAAGAGGGTGAATGTTATAAGATTATGACTGGTGCGAAAGTACCAAAAGATGCAGATACCGTTGCTCCAAAAGAGATATGTAGAGTAGATGATGGCTTTATAGAACTTACAGAAGATATACAAAAAGGGAGTGCAATCCGATTAAGAGGGGAGGAGTTACAAAAAGGGAGCTTGTTAATAGAGCAGGGGACTCTTTTAGATCCAGGAAAAGTTGCTCTTTTAGCTTCGCAAGGAATTACTAAAATTAAAGTCTATAAGCGGCTTAAAATTGCAATTGTCTCTACAGGTAGCGAGCTTAAAGAGCCGTGGGAGGAGGCAAGCGAAGATGAGGTCTATAATATTAATGGGATAAATATACAGATGCATCTAAAGCACTATGGTATAGAGTCAAGCTATATTGGTTCAATTCCAGATAATTTAGAGCAAAGCATAGCGTTTATTTCTAAACTCAAGCAGTATGATATAGTAATAACTACAGGTGGCATAAGTGTTGGCGATGCCGATTTTACAAAAAAAGCATTTATAGAAAATGGCTTAAAAGAGCTCTTCCATGGAGTACGCGTAAAGCCAGGCCATCCAACTATGATGGGGATTATGGAAAAAACTTTTGTTATGGCAATGCCTGGGAATCCACTTGCTGCTATAGTAAACATTCTACTCCTCTCTTTAGCAATAATTTTTAAGATGCAAGGGGCAAAAACGGTTTTTTATGAAGCGATCAAAGTAGGAAATGGATCACCATTAAAGTTAAAGCCAAATAGAGTCAATATTGTATTGGGTAACGTGGAAGATGGGAAGTTTTTTGCTTATAAAGATAATAGATATGGCTCTGGAATGATTACTCCATTAGTCAAGAGCCACTATATTGCACTCTTTGGAGAGAATAGAGATTTTGTAGGCGAGAATGAAGTGATAAAAGTGATTCGAATTAATTCTGAATTGTTAGGATCTGGTTTTGATTATATCAATGAGTAGGTGATCATTAGAGCACCCTCTTAGAGGGGACCCAATTACGAAATAAGTTCTGTAGCTTTTGTTACATTATACTTTAAGCCAATCTCTTCTGCACTGCATCCAAGAGCAAGGGCTATCATTTGTGGTAGGTGAAGTACTGGAAGTTCAATCTCTCTACCAAGTTGCTTACCGGCACTATCTTGCTTAAGATCCATATTAAGTTGGCAAAGTGGGCATGGTGTTACCATTAAGTCTGCGTTATTATCGATTGCATCAACTA
>JALWMN010000178.1 GCA_027083895.1 Campylobacteraceae bacterium | reverse complement strand
ATATTATGATAAATAGTAGGGAGGAAAAGTTAAATGAGTTTAGATAAAAGATGGGAAATACATGATTTAAATAAAATTGATTTACAAGGGGAGGATGATGTAACAAAAAGTGTTGATACATTAGCAAATCTTTTTATTCTCATTTGGTCTACTATTTTAATATCACCTGTTAGTATAAATTCTCTTTTTTCACTCTATTTTTTATCTTTTCTACTTATATTACTTCTTGCATGGTTGCTTACAAAAGAAAATAGCACTCAACTTTTAAAACACTATACACAAAATGGCAATTTTAACCTTAATATCAATCTAATAAATATCTTCAACAAATATAGAAAAAAATTCCTATTAATATTGAAAAAGAGCAACTTTATTCAAGAGTTAAAACATATTAATCATTTAACACACTTTTTCTTACTGACTCTTACTCTTATAATCCTCTTTAAGCCGCAATCTGAACTCAGTAACAGGCTGCCAATAGAATACCTTATCTATATTGCAGTAGCTGCTCTCTATTCAATTTTACAACTTATTTCAAATAGAAACTTTATACTTTACGATCTACTCTATAAGTATCGCCTTAACATTAAACTTATAACAATTGAGGAGAATCTTTCTCCATTTTCTCCATTAATTACCCAATTTGAAAGAATTATTTTAGGTTTAAATAGGAATACAAATACAAAAGAGGAGATAGATTTTAGTAACAGTATTATCTTTTTTTGGATTCGTAAAGATAAGGAGATCGATAGAGAGCGTTCTGTCAAACAGTTTATACCCTTTATTAGTTTAATTACCATTCTTTTTGTATTAAAAGAGAAGAGTTATAAATTTGTCGCTGTCATAGGAGCCTATTTTGCGACTATAGGTCTACTCTTTATTACATTCTACTCTTTCATGATTGAACAATTGATAAAAAACTATGGTTGTAATTCAGCCGTTATCAGCAGCATAACAATTCTAGCACTCCTTGCTTGGTATCTACTCACAATATACAATATCTATAAACTCATTGATATAAATAGGTACCTTAAAAGAATTAATAGTGTCTCACGAAGAGCAAAAATTAAGAGTGATTTCAATTTTTCAAAAGGGTATCAAAACCTTTTAGATATCTTTGATAGAGACAATGCTATGTATATCTATGATTATATTGTAGATAAATACCAATATGTAAATGGAGATTTTCTTTTTAAAACTTTATCGCAAAGCAAAAAATTTATCGATAAAAATATCGGTACTCTTATTACTATAATTATCTCTATGGTACTAGTTGTAATGGTTGAGATAACTGCAAACGGCATTTTCCAACATTGTAATACCTCAGATAATAACTTTACAATAATTGAAAAAGTAGGAGAAAAAAATGTTTAAAAGAACTATAGCAGAAAGTATGGTTATCATCAAAAAGGAGAAATTAGCGATTGTCTTAAAAGAGTTACTTCATCTTAAATATATCCTTCACTATTACAGCCCAAAAGAAGGAAGTTCTAAAGAGAGTGAAACAAAAAAAGTAGATATGTCAACAGCTTACAATAGTCTTAAAGCAGTCGAGAAGAGTTTGAAAAAATTAAATAAACATATCCAAATGCTTCAGAAGAGTACTGAAAATAGTACCAATCAAGATAACATCTACTTTCTAATTCTCCATAGTAAAATTAGTAGAGATTTTAGTAATATACTCTATATCATTTCACTTATCTATAAAAAAGTATACCAGATATTCGAAGAGTCTTACCATCAATATATTCCTAAACCGACATTAGGACGGAGATTCTCAAGCAATAGTTTAGTCAGTCACCTCAAACAACACTACGAAGATATTATTAAGTATTTTACAGATAATAGCTACAATGGATTAATTTTAAGCTGGAGTTATAAAAACTATATCTCTTTAGAAGAAAAACATGACAAATTTACGAGTAACAATGGGAGTAAATATGGTAACTATATTAATATCCCCTATTGGTATTATGAGATACCAACTCTCCTACCCTCTATTACACACGAATGTATAAGAATCGCTCTTCTCCAAAAAAACTCTAAACTCACAAAGTATCAAAAGAGTTTTAACCATGAAGTAAACAAATACCTCAATAGTCCCCGTGCAGATATAAGTTTTAGCGAAGAAGAGAATATCCTTAGCCAAAAATATAGCCTTAGCAATAAAATTATTGCCGATATTATCTCATATGATATTTATAAAAATGCTTATTTATTCTCTCTTTTTCATGATATAGCTGGAGCAAATCTTGCTAAACTCTTTCGACTAGAAAACAAAGAGAAAACTAAAGAGTTTGATACTTTAAAAGAGTATATAGAAGAAAATTTCAACTCAAAAATATCATCCTATAAATTTGATTCACTTCAAGATCTCTCATATATCCGACTTTATGTCTTAATTGACTATGCAAAAAGATATACTGAGAATAGAGATGAAAAAGAGATTTTGCTCCAAATGGAGGAGATGCTCTTTTCTCTATTTGATCCTTCTGGAAGCAAGAAAGGACTTGAACTAATTTATAGCAATCATAGCCATTATTTAAGTAGTTATAAGATATTTCAAAAAGTTCTTAATAATATATCGCAGCTTTATATTAATATTATTCAAAAATACCCTCTACCAGATACAAGTGTGATTCATAAGCAAAAGAGTATTAAAAATCTTAACTTCTTGGAGCTTTGGCATAAGCATCTAAAAGAGAATATTCATAAAAACGAATTAAGAATACAGATACATAAAGAGACATTTAACTATCTCTGCCAATTAA
>JALWMN010000177.1 GCA_027083895.1 Campylobacteraceae bacterium | reverse complement strand
CTTCAATCTTCAACCTTCTCCCTTCTCCCTTAAAATCCATTTCTTCCTCCTTTTTTAGTTATTAAACTATTTAAATTTTTTCTATTTCTATTGATAAATTTATAAGGTTTTCGATGCTATTTGTATAACCCAATTCAAATGCAAGTTCTAACTGTGTTTGTAACTCATAAATTGAACCCAATGCAATCTGCAAAAATCTTATAAACTCTTTATCACTATTTCTTCCTCTACCTTCAGCAATATTGCTAGGAATAGAGATAACACTTCTTCTCATTTGAGAAGTTAATCCATAAATTTCCTCTTTAGGGAAATTTTGAGTTAAAAGATAAACTTCCTTACATAGTAGCATTCCCTTTTGCCAAACAATCAAATCCCTATAACTATTCCTTCTCCCTTCTACCTTCACCCTTCTACCTTCTTACAAAACGGATGCCACTCTCCTTTAAGTCCAACTGGTTCAAGATGTCTAATGGTTGAGACAATCTCAATAGAGCCTCTTGCTTCATCTAATCCAAATCCATTGCCTTTAAGGATTTCTTCATAACTTCTTGTATGCAATTCTGTAAAGCCACCACTAAACTCTATCTCCTCTCCATTAACGGTTATGCTTCTATATGTTCTTTGCCCCTGAGCCTTTATCTCTTCTGGTATGTAATCATACTTTACACTTAAGAACCATCTTACTCTTGCGTGTTCAAGCTCTAGATATCCAGCATTTGCATATGGTGTTTTTAGGTGTACGATATTCTCTTTTACGCCTCCAAATATCCAAGTTAGCATATCATAAAAATGTACACCTATATTTGTAGCAATTCCGCCGCTTTTTTTTGCATCGCCTTTCCAGCTAATAAAGTACCATTTACCTCTACTTGTAAGGTAATTTAAATCGATATCATAAACTCTATTTGGATTCTCTTTTAACTCTTGCTCTACCTTTTGCTTTAGTGCAACAATAGAATCATGCAATCTTAACTGCAATATATTATATACCTTTTTACCAGTCTCTTCTTCTATAGTTTTGAGAGCATCTATATTCCAAGGGTTTAAAACTAATGGCTTTTCACATATAGCATCTGCCCCGCTTCTTAGAGCCCAGCGAATATGGGCATCATGTAAGTAATTTGGTGTAGCAATTGATACGAAATCAATCTTTTTTCCTTCTCTTCTTAATTTATCTATATGTCTATCAAATCTCTCAAACTCTGTAAAAAAACTAGCTTCTGGAAAATATGAGTCTATTACTCCTATACCATCGTATGGATCAAGTGCAGCTACTAAATCATTGCCTGTATCTTTTATCGCTCTCATATGTCTTGGAGCTATATATCCTGCTGCCCCTGTTAGAGCGAATTTTTTTACACTATTGCTCATATTTTTCCTTTCATTTTAATTGTGCGGCACGGCCGCACCTATACTATAATCTCCAAGTTGGCTCATCAACGATCCCTTTAACATCAATCACAATTGGCTCGCCTCTACTCATACTCTCATACTGCTCTTTAGTAATCTCTTTAAACTTATCGTGAGCCACTGCTACTATAATAGAGTCATACTTTTTAGAATTTAGAGGCAACTCATCAATAAATGGAAGATCTTTACTCTCTCTATCACTCTTATCTACCCAGTAGTCATAAACATCAATATTGCATCCATACTCTTTAAGCTCTTTAATAATATCAACTACTTTTGTATTTCGCATATCTGGGCAATTCTCTTTAAAGGTTACGCCTAAGATTAGTACATTTGCTCCATTTAACTTTTTATTAGCTTTAACCATAAACTTTATTGCTTTTTCGGCTATTAATTTACTCATAGAGTTATTAATCTGTCTTGCACCTAAAATAAGATTTGGGGTATAGCCTAGCTCTTGAGCTTTATAGGTTAAGTAGTATGGATCTACTCCAATACAGTGTCCCCCTACAAGCCCTGGTGTTAATTTAATAAAGTTCCACTTTGTCGCGGCAGCCTCTATGACAGCATTGGTATCTATCCCCATCGTATCAAAAATGAGAGCTAATTCATTCATCAAAGCAATATTGACATCTCGTTGGGTATTTTCTATTACTTTTGCAGCCTCAGCTACTTTTATTGATGGGGCTAAGTGGGTTCCTACCTCAATAATAGACTTATAGAGATCATCTACTCTTTTAGCAATTTCTGGGGTTGAGCCGGAGGTAATTTTAATTATCTTTGTTACGGTGTGCTCTTTATCGCCTGGGTTGATACGCTCTGGAGAGTAACCGCAGTAAAAGTCTTTATTAAATTTCAGCCCACTTGTTTCTTCTAAAATAGGTACACAGACCTCTTCTGTAACACCTGGATAGACTGTCGATTCATAGATTACGATATCACCTTTTTTCAAAACACTCCCAACTGCCTCACTAGATTTTTTAATAGGTGTTAAATCTGGCTCATTCTCCTCATTTATGGGGGTTGGGACTGTTACAATATAGATATTGCACTCTTTCGCATCCTCTATATTGGTTGTAAACTCCATACCATTATCGATACACTCTTTTACTTGAGACTCATTTAACTCAAGAGTTCTATCGAAGCCACTCTTTAGCTCTTCTATTCGCTCTGGGTTAATATCTAAGCCAACTACTTTATATTTGCTGCAAAATGCGTGAGCCAAAGGTAAACCAACATACCCTAAGCCGATAATGGCTAATTGATAATTGATAATTGATAATTGATAATTATTTTTTGTTTCATTTTTAATCATTTTCCATTCTCCATTTGCAATTTTCCATTATTTTGATTTTCCTTTGTTG
>JALWMN010000176.1 GCA_027083895.1 Campylobacteraceae bacterium | reverse complement strand
TATATATCCAATAACCAAAGCGATAATGTGAGCAAAAAAGAGTGGCGGGATTACACGCGTTAAAATAGCACCGCTATAGCCAATTGAGAAGATATAAAGGAGAATCAAAAGTGCAAAGAGGCTCTTTTTGAGATATTTCTCTTTTTTATAATTAAGTGCTATTAAGAGTAAAGATATGAGAAAAAGCAGTACCAATCGCCACATTTTATATTCTTTCTAATACTTCTATTCCTAAAATGTTGAGTGAAACTTTAATAGCATTTGCTGTTGCTTTTGCTAGATTGAGACGGCTTATTTTTGTCTCTTCATCTACACCCTCTTTAAGTATTGGATTGTTTTCGTAGAACTTCATAAAGAGTGTTGCTAACTCATAGAGATAGTTTGTAATGATATGAGGCATCGCCTCTTTATATGCCTTTAAGAGCGTATCTTCAAGTGTTAGTACTTTGAGTGCTAAGCGACGTTCAAGCTCATCGCTAAGTTTTGGTTCTCGTGTTTCAAATTTGCCAGCTCGGTTGAGGATAGAGTTGATTCTAGCATAGGCATACTGCATATAAAGAGCCGTATTTCCATCAAGAGAGAGCATCTTATCCCAATCGAAGATATAATTAGATTGCCTGTTTATGGAGAGATCGGCATATTTGAGTGAACCAATACCTACAACTTGTGCAATTTTTTCTAACTCCTCTTGAGTGTAGTCATCTGCACGGCTAATAACCTCTCTGGCTCTCTTTATTGCCTCCTCTATTAAATCGATAAGTTTTACAGTACCACCATCTCTTGTTTTGAATGGTTTTCCATTTTTATCAAGCATCATACCAAATGCGATATGCTCTAATAAGATACTCTCATCTACAAATCCTGCTAATCTTGCAGCCTCAAAGACCTGTTTAAAGTGCTCACTCTGTCTTGCATCGACTACATAGCAGACTCTCTTTGCTCCAAGCTTTTCTACCCTATATTTAATTGCAGCTAAGTCGGTAGTTGCATAAAGATAGCCACCATCTTGCTTTTGAATAATTAGTGGATTGTTGCTACCTTCAAAAAAGATACACTTTGCCCCTTGACTCTCTTTTGCTACCCCTTTAGTCTCTAGTTCACTTACAATGCTCTTAAGATCATCGTTGTAGCTACTCTCACCCTTTACACAACTCTTATCGAGCTTTACCCCTAGCTTATCATAGATCTCTTGGCAGTGCTGAAGCGACTTATCAATAAAGGCACTCCAGAGTTGCAAACACTTCTCATCGCCACTTTGAAGCTTTACTACATACTCTCTTGCCTTCTTTGCAAACTCTTCACTTATATCAAAGCGTTTTTTGGCAGCTTTATAGAACTCCTCTAGGTCACTTAGTTTTGCATCGATATCTTTTTGATTCTCTTCGAAGTATGCAATAAGCATACCAAACTGTGTGCCCCAATCTCCAATATGGTTTTGGCGGATCACCTCATCACCTAAAAACTCAAAAAGATTAGCAAGTGTATCGCCAATAATAGTTGAGCGAAGATGACCAACATGCATCTGTTTAGCCATATTTGGACTTGAGTAATCCACAACTACTTTAATTGGATCCTCTTTAACGGCAACTCCAGCCCGACTATCTAAACTCTTTACAATATTTTTTGAGAGAAAATTACTACTAAGGGTAAAGTTAATAAAGCCAGGTCCTGCTACATCTACCTTTTCAAAGAGTTCGCTTTTTTCTAACTCGTTAGCTAATTTTATTGCAATTTCGCGTGGATTTTGTTTGAGCTCTTTGGCTAGAGCCATTGCACCATTATACTGATAGTCTCCAAACTCTGGCTTTGTTGCATCGCTAACTTGTGTATTTTTTGGAGTAATATTTATAGCTTTAAAGCTCTCTTCTATAATTTTATTAATTTGCGATTTTATCTGCATTCAAGACGCCTTATTGGATGTAGTGTTGCCCAAAAGGGCGAAGAAAACTGGGAAATTATGCTTGTTTTGTATCTTTGGTCTCTACTACTGTAGTCTCTTCTTTTTTTGCCTCTAGCTCTTTAGCGTCAACTGTTTTTGTACTTTCGCTATCATCTTCGTTGACTGCTTTTTTAAAATCTTTAATACCTTTACCTAGCCCCTTTGCGAGCTCAGGTATCTTTTTGCCTCCAAAAAGAAGCACAATGACTAAAATAATAGCAAATAGCTCCCAACCACCTGGCATACCCATAACTATCCTTTAAAAAAATCTTTTTATGATTATACTCTCTTTTATGCTGCTCATAGCTTAAAGAGAGATGCTATGGCACAAATTAATCGAAACCTCTGAAAAACTATTGATTTCACTCAAGATAGATATAATCCCAAAATTTGCATTAGAGATTAACAACCTTTAATAAATCATTTAGCTATGGGCATTTACAAAAATCGATCAATCAACCTATGGGTTAACTTCAAGATTTTTGCAAACACCTTAAACTAAAGCATTTGCCAAATCTTTGCTAATTCTAATACAAAATTTGGGATAATTTTTCACGTTGCATATTAAAAAGAGCAAATGCAAGTGCCCCTTGGGGGTTAAGTGCTCTTTTTTAGCCTTGCTGCTAAGATAAATTTTTTACTAAAACTATAAAACTTTTATTCAATACATAGTTTTTTTAGAGGATTCAATCTTTAATGACCCCTTTGCTACCTGCAGTGGTTAATCCTAAAACTACCCAGCTTTGCATGCCACCACGGTAGTATTTAATCTTCTTCTTTGGGTAGCCTAAGTTGATTAAAGAGTATTTGGCATCTTTTATCATCTGTAGCGATTGTGCACACCATGCACCATTGCAGTAGATTACAAGCGTCTTGGCTTTACTAAAATCGAGAGTCCCATCTTTTTTTGCTACTACACCAAAATCGAGTGTTAACTCCTCAATAGCTGTTGTTTTATCTCTAAAGAGCGTAAATGGAGTATTGAGTGCAGTTGGTATTCGTAACTTTTCGTACCACTCTTCTGTTCTTGCATCTACAAGTAAAATGGAGTCATCCTTTTGGGCTTTTTGCATATAATCTAAGACCTCTAGTTCACCTATCGTTTCTATCTCATCATCAATCTTCATAGGTGCAATTTTTCCAACTAATGTTTTATTGGTATACTCTTTGGGTATTGTGGGAACCTCTCGTTTTATAGTGATCTCTTTTCCATCAACTTTTAATTTAACCTCTTTAAGATTACTACTAATATAAACATCTTTTGCAAATATAGTAATTGGTATTAGTAGAATAAGTAGTAGTTTCATCTTTAATCCTTTCTTTTTTATATAGTGTGTGCTTTGAGAAACTATTAATTTCACCCAAATACGATTTTACGTTTGCTTTGCAAATGTACAAAACCAAATTTTGTTCAATTAAGAGTTTCCAGATTATTTTATTATTATATCTTATAAATTACTATTTGTTTTTCTTTTGTTATAATAGTAGTAGCTCTAAAATTTCTTATGTTACTCAAAGAAGCAGAGAGATTAACTCTCTAGCCACTCTTTAATAAATTTTTGAGATTCTGCTTTTCCCATTTTGTATCTTGCAGCATTAGCAATGGCAATAAAAGCCTCTTTTGCCTCTTTAAGGTTGTCATTTATTATTACAAAATCATAAGAAGAGATCTCTTTAATCTCCTCTTTTGCATTCTCTAAGCGTTTTTGAATAATATCCATTCTATCACTACCTCTGCTTGTTAGTCTCTCTTTGAGTACTTTTAGGCTTGGAGGTGTAATAAAGGCACTCACAACAATATCTCCCATAGCTTCTCGGACTAATTTATGTCCTTGAACATCGATATCAAATATTACAAGCTTCCCTTCACTAAGTGCCTTTTTCACAGGTAGCAAAGAGGTTCCGTAGTAATTTCCATGTACTGTAGCATACTCTAAAAAGTCGCCTCTTGCTATACCCTCTTCAAACTCCTCTTTAGATACAAAGAAGTAATCGACTCCATTGACCTCACCCTCTCTAGGTTCTCGTGTTGTGGTTGATACTGAGAAGTAAAACTCCCCGATTGCATCTGCGGCTGCATTGATAATGGTACTTTTTCCTGCTCCGCTAGGACCAGAGAGCACCAAAATACCACTATGCATCTCTACTCTCTTTAAAAGAGATTTTAAGTGAGACTTTACTCTTTTTGAGCATCTTTTTTAAGTTTTTAGGATCAAGTTCTGTAAGTGCAAGTAGAAGCTCTTTTGCCTCTTTTCCTTTGATTTTAAAAGAGATTTTTTGCTCTAATTTCTCTAGAGGCGAAAGTGGTGACTCTTGATTCTCCTCTTCCTCATCGTCATCCAAGGCCATAAGTGCCTTAATATGAGCAATTTCATCTGGATCTAAGATTTTTGTTTTTATGTTACTCTTCTTCTGCTCTTGAATTCTATCTAGTATCTTCTCTATATCTTGCGGTAAAAAAGGCTTTTTGATTTGATACTCTAGATTGCTCTGGCTTTCACCAAGGAGGATAATTTGGTTATTTTGAAGCCTTAAGTGTTCAATAGTATGCTCTAGATCATTTATAGAGTCATCGAGTATAACAAGAGAGTTTTGAAGTGTTTTAATATCGTTCTCATTTTGAAATGAGACGCTCTCATCTCTCTTTGCAAAGATAAGTTTTAAGAGTTCATTAACAATAAGGGAGTTACTAACTACAGTGATCTCTTTCATTTTTTTACCCTAATTTGGAGATAAAAAATTTTACAATAATAATGGTTAAATTAAGGGGTAAAAAGAGAGCAAAAGTGGTACACTCGACAGGATTCGAACCTGTGGCCTTCTGAACCGCAATCAGATGCTCTATCCAGCTGAGCTACGAGTGCATAAATTAGAGCGAAATTATAGCAAGATGAGCTTAAAAGAATATAAGAGTCTAGAGAGTTATTTAAAGAGGCTCTCTAGGGCTGAGGTATCTGAAGTTTTGGTAATTTGCATCTCATCTGTTTGTGTGCTTATAGCACTTCCTTCAACCTCGTTAAGTTCAATTGCATACTTTGTAAGCATAGAGGCAAGGCGAATATTGATACCACTCTTCCCAATTGCTCTTGCCTTTTGGTCGCTTGTAATATCTGCAATAGCTCTCTTCTCACCATCTGTATTGAGTATGCGTACACTCTTTACAACTGCAGGAGAGAGAGCACGTGAGATATATATCTCTGGAATTGGTGAGTATTCGATACAGTCAATATTTTCACCATTAAGCTCTTTACTAACAGCATTAATTCGCACTCCACTACTTCCAACAGCTGCTCCAACTGGGTCGATATTGGGGCGATCTGTCCTTAATGCGACCTTTGCTCTCTCGCCTGGAATGCGTGCACTTGAGACAATTTCAACATCACCATCTTCAATTTCAGGAACCTCTTTTGCCATAAGTGCTTCAAGAAATTTTGGGGAAGTTCTTGTAAGTTCTAGCATCATACCTAGCTTTTTATCTATCTTAACAAACTTAAGTAGAGCTTTCATTGAGTCACCAACCTTAAAGTACTCCCCTTTAATACGATTTCTTTGGGTGAGGATACCTCGAAGCTCTCCAATTTCAACATAGGTGTTATCATCCTCATCTATGCGTGTTACTGTGCCAAAGACAACTGTACCAACTTTGTTTTTGTACTTTTCAAAGAGTTCATGCTCTACATTTCTTTGGAGGTGATACTCTAGTTCTTTATAAAAGTTTGCCGCACCTGTGTGGCCATACTCTTCTAAATCAAACTCTAAGCGTAGTTGATCGCCAATCTCAACATCTCCATACTCTTTTGCTTCAGTCAGTCCAATATAGACCTCTGGCTCCTCCTCTAAAAGGGGGTCATCATCAGCAACAATATTAAGTATTCGATAGATAGCGACAGTATCATTTTGCTCATCTTCAATAATTTCAAATTTGCACTCTTGTCCCTCAAGCCTCTTTGCAGTATTAATAAGTGCTTCTCTAAAGGCTTTTTTAGCACTCTCGATAGAGATATTTTTATCATGTGCAATTGCTTCAATAATAGTATTTACTCTCTCCATATAATTAACCTTTTTACAATCACCAATAGATTCAATAACAATAATGTAGTTTCAATGGGGGATTGTTTTTTCATTTGTAGATTCTAATTATAGCGAAAGAATGCTTAGGTCTTCCCATTTAGATTTTTAAAGAGAGGACAATTGGCATAAAAAGCATTTTTTGTTATAATACAAAAAATTTTAAGAAAGGTTGCAGTATGGAGCTACAGTTAGCAAAAACATCTTTGAATGCAAAGCCAAAAAAGATCAGTTTAGAGAAGATTGAAGAGTCTTTAGGAAAAGAGCAATTTTTCTACTTTGCAAGAGAGAATGAGCATAAAGATTTAATAGCACTCCAAGAGTATTTTGAAGAGAAAGGGCATAGTGTCTATATGAAAGAGGTTCGATATGGGCTTGGAGATTTAGATTATATCTACGAAGTACACATTCTTTAAGATGAAAAAGTTATATATCGAAACATTAGGTTGTGCAATGAATGTTCGCGATAGCGAACATATGATAGCAGAGCTCAATAAAAAAGAGCCCTATACACTTACGCAAAATCTTGAAGATGCGGATCTTATTATTATTAACACCTGTTCTGTTCGCGAAAAGCCTGTCTCAAAGCTCTTTTCAGAGATTGGTGTCTTTAAGAAAAAGAGAAAAGCGGGTGCAAAGATTGGCGTAACAGGCTGCACAGCAAGCCATTTAGGGGAGGAGATTATCAAGAGAGCACCCTATGTCGATTTTGTTTTAGGGGCACGCAATGTCTCTAAGATTACCAAAGTGTTAGAGAAAAAACATGCCGTAGAAGTTGCAACCGATTATGATGAGAGTAATTATGTTTTTGGGGAGTTTCGCACTAATCCCTATAAAGCGATGGTGAATATCTCTATTGGATGCGATAAGCAGTGTACCTTCTGTATTGTACCAGTTACTCGTGGTGAAGAGATCTCAATTCCTAGTAGCTTAATTATCCAAGAGGTGCAACGAGCAGTTGCAAATGGTGCAAAAGAGGTTACTCTTTTAGGACAAAATGTTAATAACTATGGGCGTCGCTTTAGTGGGAATATTGAGGGGGCACAAAACTTTACAGAGTTGCTACAAGAGGTAAGTAAGGTAGAGGGTTTGGAGCGGATTCGCTTTACTTCGCCTCATCCGCTCCATATGGATGATGCCTTTTTGGAGGAGTTTGCCAATAATCCAAAAATTTGTAAGCAGATTCATGTGCCCCTGCAGAGTGGCTCAACTGAGATTTTAAAAAGAATGAAGCGAGGATATACCAAAGAGTGGTTTTTAGATAGATGCAATAAAATTCGCACAATGGTACCAAATGTTGCTATCTCTACAGATATAATTGTTGGATTTCCAGGCGAGAGTGATGCAGATTTTGCTGAAACTATGGATGTATTAGAGCAGGTACGGTTTGATACACTCTTTTCGTTTAAATACTCTCCAAGGCCTCATACAGCAGCAGCAGAGTATCCAGACCAGGTTGCAGAGGCAATTGCACAGAAGCGTTTAGCAATGTTGCAGGAGCGTCATAAAGAGATTCAAAAAGAGAGTATGCTATCTCAAGTTGGTAAAAAGGTAGAGGTTCTCTTTGAGGAGTTAAAGAGCGATGGTAGGGTTGCTGGACGCAGTAATGAGGGTCGTTTAGTCTATGTTTCAGGGAGCGAAGAGCTTTTAGGTAAAATAAAAAAGGTAGAGGTAACTGAGGCTAAATTAACACAACTTTTTGGAGTGGTAGTTTAAGTGGATTTAACCCTCTATATCGATCCATTTTTAGAGTATTGTCGCAATGTACGAGGCTATAGTCAAGAGACTTTGCGAAGTTACCGTATTGCTCTTAATCAACTTTTGGAGTTTCACGAAATTGAGTCAAAAAATGGTGTAACAATAGTTAATATTATGCCCTTGCGACTCTTGCTTGCAAAGCACTCTAAAAAGGCGATTGCAGCAAGACTCAGTGCTATACGCTCATTTATCGAGTACCTCAAAACGCATCATAATTTAAAGATAAAACTCTATGGTGATCAATCTGTAAAGGTGCCAAAATCTCTCCCAAAACCTATCGATAATAAGAAAATTATAGAGGTACTACAAGAGTGCTCTTTGGAGGAGCGACTTATAATTGAGATGCTCTATTCTTTGGGGCTAAGAATTAGCGAACTTGCCTCTTTGAAACTAAGCGATATATCGAAAAAGTGGGTAAGAGTTTTTGGAAAAGGTTCAAAAATGCGAGAGGTACCCCTTTTACAAAATCTCTCTATGCTTTTAGAGGAGTATATTGCTCAAAAGCAGCCAAAACGCTACCTTTTTGAGAAGGATGAGAAACCCCTTAGTAGTGCACAGCTTCGCTATAGAGTAGAGCGAGCATTTAAAAGGCATGGTATAAAAGCAACACCCCACCAGCTTCGCCACTCCTTTGCTACTGAGCTTTTAAAGAATGGAGCAAGAATTGCAGATGTTAGCGAACTTTTAGGCCATAGCTCTATGGCAACTACCCAAATTTATACAAAATTAACAAACGCTACAAAGCTGCAAAACTACCTAAAGGCTCATCCACTAGCAAATAGGGATGAGTAGTCTAGTATGAGGGTACTAGTTTCCAACGCTACAGCTTGTCTGTTGCGGTGTTCCTGCTGCTCCATTGCATGTCGAGACACACCCTGTAAAGGCAACTGCTATTGCTGCTACGGCTATGAGATACTTTAACTGTTTCATGCCTTCTCCTTGATATTTTTATCATACTATAGCATATCTTCTTTGTATAGTCTCTATATAATTTAAGAGAAATTGATATTTTTCTACTTTTTTAAAAGTGAAAGGGGTGCAAAGAGACTATGGCACTCTTTAAGAGAGATAAAAGAGGTATTGTATGGATGTGGCAATAGGGTGCTTTTTTGCTTTGGTTGGAACTTTTTTATAATCTCTTTTGCGTGGTTGCCAAAGAGGATAAGCTCTATTGAGCTATCAAGGTTTTTTAAAAGGTAGCGAATAAATGGCTCCCATGCTTTTATATGTTTTTTTGAATCTCTTTTATTGGTAAAAAGGAGGGCAGTATTAAGGAGGAGGACACCTTCTTTTTCGAAGTTGCTTTTGAGCTCTTCGATAGTTTCGATAAGGTCGCTCTTATTGAGTTTCGCGATTGCCGTTTGGCTTGTATCTTCAAGAGAGAGTCTACCATCTGCAACGAGAGCCATCTTTATAAAGTTTCGAAGACTTGTTGCTCTATTTACCTCTTTGCTTAGTCCACTTTCGCTAAAGATATTTTTTACTGCTCCATCGATAAAGGCATACCCTATAGCACTCTCTTCTCTTGGGTAGGGGTCTTGCCCAAAGAGGATATATTTGACTCTCTCTTTAGGGAGTGTTTTAAAGGCGTTAAAGAGTTTGTTTTGGTTTGGAATATAGCTATTGGCTTCTAAGATAAACTCTAAGTAGCTAACGTCAAGTTGCAATAGAGCCTCGCTAAGGAGTGGAAGCCAAGAGCTATCGACTCTTGGGGCAAGAAACTCTTGGACTCTCTGTTTCATAAGCTACCCCAACAATGCAATATCTAGTGTTACTAAAATAAAGAAGATAAAGCCTAAGTAGCCATTTACAGTAAAGAAGGCTCTATCAATTTTAGTAAAATCTTTGCGTACTAAATAGTGTTCATATGCGAGCATAATGGCTGCAAGAGCTACTGCAAGTGTAGCTAAAGTATTTAAGTTGGCACTCTTTACAAAGAGATACCAGCAGATAACTGTAATAATGTGGAAAAGCAAAGCCAAACGGAGTGTATTTTGTGCTCCAAGTTTTGCAGGAATAGAGTGGAGTTTGTGCTCTCTATCAAAGTCGATATCTTGTAGACTATAGAGTAGGTCAAAACCAGCCACCCAAAAGGTAACGCCAATACTTAAGAGCACTACCCACCCTGGAATATCGCCAAGTACTGCTATGGCACCAGCAATGGGTGCAAGCCCTAAAGAGATACCTAAAACAATGTGTGCTAAAGCACTAAATCGTTTAAAGAGTGTATAGACTCCTAAAATAATAAGAATAGGTATAGAGAGTTTCAATGCAAGAGAGTTAATAAAATAAGCTGTTGCAATAAAGATAAGTGCATTTGCTCCAATAAAGAGAAGCATCTCATTTGTTGAGACTCTCCCATCTACAGAGGGGCGATTCTTTGTGCGAGGGTTGAGTGCATCTATATCGCGATCTAGATATCTATTTACCCCCATTGCGAAGTTTCGAGCACTCACTGCTGCTATGGCACCTAGAAAAAGAAGCCTCCAGCCAAACCAGCCGTGAGCTGCTACAACCATTGCAAGAAAGATAAATGGAAGAGAGAAGATAGTGTGCTCAAAGACTACTAAGTCGCTAAAGTCTTTAAGTTTTTGGCGTAAACTCATGGGTGTGGTATCTTTATTTTGGAGTTGAGCGACCAAGCTATAAGGGCCGTTAAGAGTGCAATAATCCAAGGGGAGCTAATAAGGTTAAAACTATGATGCAAAAGGTATAAGATCCAAAGCAAGATTGCTCCAAGTGGTGTTGGAACACCTGTAAAGAACTTATCAACGCTCCCAGCATCTGTTTTGAGATTAAACTCTACCAAGCGGCGTAACCCACTAATAATATAGTATATAAAGATAGTCCCAATAAGAAATGTAGCAAATTTTGATTGGATATCAAGTGAATAGAAGAGTAAAAATGCTGGCATAATAACAAAGCTTAAGAAGTCTGCAAAGCTATCAAGCTGGACACCAAACTCTGTAGAGAGCTTATATTTTCGAGCCACTTTGCCATCTGCAATATCAAGAGCTCCTGCAATCCACGCTAAGATAATTGCTATTAAAAACTCTTTTTGTGTTACAAAGTAGAGAGCAATTACCCCGCATGCAACATTTGCAAAGGTGATAGAGTTTGCAAGATTAAATCTATTATAAGGATCAAAAAGGTTCATCTCTGCTCCTTGTTTTTTCACATACTATTTTACCTTTTTTGAGATTATGGTATCATTATAGTCATGGAGAGTAGCAAAAAAGATATTATAGCTATTGTTGGTCCAACGGCCTCTGGCAAGAGCGATTTGGCTTTAGAGTTAGCTAAGAGGTTAGATAGTGTAATTTTATCAGTTGATTCATTAGCTGTCTATAAAGAGATAGATATCGCCTCTGCAAAGCCAAGCAAAGAGGAGCTGCAGAGTATAAGGCATTTTGGAGTTGATGAGATCTACCCAAATGAGAAGTTTAGTGTTATTAAGTTTTTAGAATATTTTAAAAGAGCAAAGGCGTATGCAAAAGAGCATAATAAAAAGCTTATTATAGTTGGCGGAAGTAGCTTCTATCTAAAGGTATTAACTACTGGAATTAGTCAACTTCCTAAAATAGATGCTCAAGTAAAAGAAAAAGTATCTAAGCTGATGTCTAATTTACAAGAGGCATATAGTTTTTTAAAGGCAATTGATAGCACTTACGCAAAGGGTATAAAGGATAGCGATCGCTATAGAATCGAGAAGGCACTAGAGATCTATTTTGCATCAAATATACCACCAAGTGAGTATTTTAAAGAAAATCCGCCAGAGCCACTAGAGCCAAATTTACCGATATATGAAATTGCAATCGAGAGAGAAGTTTTGCGTAAGCGTATTAAATTAAGAACAAAAAAGATGCTTAAAATGGGCTTGATTGACGAAGTAGCCTACCTTGAGAAAAAATACACAAG
>JALWMN010000175.1 GCA_027083895.1 Campylobacteraceae bacterium | reverse complement strand
TATATAAAGTTCCAGGTGAGACAAATACAGATGATTTAAGTCCAGCTAGTGAAGCTTTCACAAGAGCAGATATTCCACTACACGCCCAATCTATGCTTCAATCTAGAATGGAAAAACCACTAGAGACTATTGCTGAACTTAAGAAAAAGGGGCACGATTTAGCATATGTTGGTGATGTTGTAGGAACAGGAAGTTCAAGAAAATCTGGTATCAACTCAGTTCAGTGGCACTTTGGACATGATATAGAAGGTATTCCAAATAAGAGAACTGGTGGTGTAGTAATTGGGTCTATTATTGCACCAATCTTCTTTAATACTGCAGAAGATAGTGGCTGTCTACCAATTCAAGCTCCAGTAGATAATTTAGAAACTGGTGATGTTATTACAATTAAGCCATATGATGGTGTAATTGAAAAAGATGGAAAAGTTGTTAGCGAATTTACATTAACTCCAAATACACTTCCAGATGAGATGAGAGCTGGTGGAAGAATTCCACTCATTATTGGAAAGGGTTTAACTGCAAAGGCTAGAGAGGCACTTGGTTTAGGTCCAAGCGATATCTTTATACAACCTAAGCAGCCAGAGGGTAGTAAAGGTGGTTATACACTAGCTCAAAAGATGGTTGGTAAAGCGTGTGGTCTAGAGGGTGTAAGACCTGGTATGTATTGTGAGCCAGTATGTACTACTGTTGGAAGCCAAGATACAACTGGCCCAATGACCAGAGATGAGATTAAAGAGTTAGCAGCTCTAAGCTTTGGTGCAGACTTTGTGCTTCAGTCATTCTGTCACACTGCTGCATACCCAAAACCAGCTGATATTGAACTCCAACATACTCTACCAAAATTCTGGACAAGTAGAAAAGGATTTATCTTAAGACCAGGTGATGGAGTTATCCACTCTTGGCTAAATAGAATGTGTCTACCAGATACTGTTGGAACTGGTGGAGATAGCCATACAAGATTTCCTATTGGTATTAGCTTCCCTGCTGGTTCTGGACTTGTTGCTTTTGCAGCAGTTACTGGTATGATGCCTCTAACTATGCCAGAATCAGTATTAGTACGATTCAAAGGCGAAATGCAACCTGGAATTACCTTAAGAGATTTAGTAAATGCAATCCCTTATTATGCAATCAAGCAGGGACTTTTAACAGTAGAGAAGAAGGGTAAAAAGAATATCTTTGCAGGTAGAATCTTAGAGATTGAAGGTTTAGAAGATTTAAAAGTAGAACAAGCATTTGAACTTAGCGATGCGAGTGCTGAAAGAAGTGCAGCAGCATGTACAGTTAAATTAAATAAAGAGCCAGTTATAGAGTACCTTAAATCAAATATTAAACTCATAGAAGAGCTAATCGAGCATGGTTACGAAGATAAAGAGACTCTAAGAAGAAGAAAAGAAAAAATGGAAGCTTGGTTAGAAAACCCAGAGCTTCTAGAAGCAGATAAAGATGCCGAGTATGCAGCAGTCATTGAGATTGATCTTAATGAGATTACAGAACCAATTGTAGCATGCCCAAATGATCCAGATGATGTTGCTACGTTAAGCGAAGTACTAGCAGATGAGAAGCGTCCTAAAAAGATAGATGAGGTATTTGTTGGAAGCTGCATGACAAACATAGGCCTCTTTAGAGCACTAGGAGAAGTTTTAAAAGGTGAAGGTGCTGTCAATACACGACTTTGGGTAGTACCTCCTACAAAAATGGATGAGATCCAGTTAAGAGAAGAGGGTTACTACGCAATCTTTGGTCAAGCAGGTGCAAGAACAGAGATTCCAGGATGTTCACTTTGTATGGGTAACCAAGCAAGAGTAAGAGATAATGCAATTGTATTCTCTACAAGTACAAGAAACTTCGATAACAGAATGGGTAAAGGTGCTCAAGTGTATCTTGGAAGTGCAGAGTTAGCAGCAGTCGCAGCACTTCTTGGAAGACTCCCAACTAAAGAGGAGTATTTAGAGATTGTAAATAAAAAGATTACAAATGATAAAAAAGAGAATGTCTACAAATATCTCAATTTCGACCAAATCGATGAAGAGATCTTAGATGAGATGATGGAGTACTATTAATACTCTATCATTCAAAAGTGTAAACTTCGTTTACACTTATCTTCTTAAGCCTTGAACAAATTGTAAATATAGACTATCCCGACTATCTACAAACCAATGACGCACTGAAAAATTAATAGTCACCTAATTGCAGTTTCAACCAAAATTTTGTATTAGAATTAGCAAAGATTTAGCAAATGCTAAAGTTTAGGGTGTTTGCAAAAATCTTGAGCTTAACCAATAAGTTAATTGATGGATGTTAAAATGCCCTAGAGCAAATGATTTGTTAAAGGTTGTTAATCTCTAATGCAAATTTTTGGTTAAACCTAAAATAAATAGAAGCAACCATAATAACCGATGCAACTTTCTTTGGAAAGAAAAAAAGAGAAATGGAAGAGTCTAAAGAGTAAAATCTTCTCCAAGGTAGTGTTTTTTTACCGCTTCATTTACAGCTAATTCATAGGCATTTCCGTAAGCTAGCATTGTACCGCTCTCTAGAACATAAGCACGGTTACAGATATGTAAAGTCTCTCGAACATTATGGTCTGTTATTAAGATACCAATTCCCATGGATGCTAGCTGCTTAATAACTGTTTGTATCTCACTCACTGCAATTGGGTCCACCCCAGCAAATGGTTCATCTAGCAGTAGAAACTTTGGCCTATTTACAAGTGCTCTTGCTATCTCAGTTCGTCGCCGCTCACCCCCACTAAGTCGAAACCCCAACCGTTTTCGAATAGGTTCAATATTAAAGG
>JALWMN010000174.1 GCA_027083895.1 Campylobacteraceae bacterium | reverse complement strand
GGCAATTATAGCAACAAAAGCCTTATAATAGGGCATAAAATGGGTCTTTTGTCTATGGTTATATAGACTTATAATTAGTTTGTAACTCGGGCTCATAACCCGAAGGTCGGGGGTTCAAATCCCTCTCCCGCAACCAATCTGATTTATATATACTCTTATAAATTAGAATCCACTTAAAAATCATTGATTTCATTCAAGATAGATATAATTTTTCACGTCGTAAACGTAGGAAATTATCAAAAAGAACAAAGCAAATGCCCTTCGTGGTTACGTGCTCTTTTTTAGCCTTATGGCTAACATAATTTTTTAAAATTATAAAGCTTCATTCTATTCATATAATAGTTCTTCAAAGGATTCAATAAATTATCAAATAAGATTTTATTATATTGATTTAAATTTAGTGTTAATAGATTGATGCTATATAGAATTTTGTTTCTTTATGTAATGGTTTATTCAACCTCTTGTGTCCAATATTTAATATGTTTTATTAAACTATCTTCTTTTATTGGTTTAATAAGTATATCATCTGCTCCATAATTTAAAACTTCTTTTTTTTGGCTATCATCTGTAGTGAGTACTATAACAGGAATGTTACTATTACTCTTTTGTGAACGGAAAGTTTTTAGAAAGTCTCGCCCATCTAGAATTGGCATGAGGATATCTAGAAGTACTAAATCTATATCAGAGTTTGATTCTACAATTTCAAGTGCTTCAGCACCATTATTTGCCTCAATTATATCTTTCACAAGGTCTTGATGATGAGAGAGGAGCGTTTTAATAAGTTTACGATTAATAGTATCATCATCAACTAAAAGTATTTTAAGCTGTCTCATTGCTGCTCCCTAAACTTTTTAATAATCTCTGCTATCTCATCTTTATTTGCCAACTGATTGATTGAAGCAATAGTAATACCATTTTGTTTGGCAATTTCACTACTGTTATCATCTGTTAAAACAACTTTAATGTTTTGGTTCTTAATTAACTCTAATAGTTCAGGTGTTAAGATCTCTTCATCTGTAAAGAGAATATCATACTCTTGAGTTTTAAGTTTATCAGTAAGTTTTTCAATCTTTTCTAAAAGTTCACTCTCTATTCCAATTGAGGCTATAAGTGTAGAGAGTATTTTATTACTAAGAGGGAATTTTTTTGCAATAAGAACTTTTTTAGCTTTTTTATCATTCTTTGATTCTTGATCGTTTGATTCTTCTTTTTTATTTTTTAGGTTCTTCTTTTGTTTCTTTGCAATATCCATTCGAAGAGAGGATTTATGGCTTAAAAACTTATGAAGAATATAAAGCAATTCAGCCATCTCAATTGGTTTTGAGATATACTCATCTAAGCCCTCTTTTAAGAGTCGTTCTCTATCACCTTTTAATGCATTTGCTGTTAATGCAATGATTGGTACTTTATTTAAACCATTCTCATCCTCAAACTTCTTAATCACTTTAGTGGCTTCAATACCATCCATTACTGGCATTTGAATATCCATAAAGATTAAATCGTAATCATTGACTCTTTTTCTCTTATCAACTGCCTCTTTACCATGATCAGCAACATCTACATCTAATCCAAAACTCTTTAGAATATTTACAATTAGTTTTTGATTGATAATATTATCCTCTACAACTAGAGCTTTACCATAATATTTCGCTTCTACTTTAGGAGTCTCTTGCTCTTTTGTAATATCGATTTTACTTAAGAATTTCAGTGTATTTAAGAAACGTATAAAGCCAATTGGCTTAAAGAGGATTCTCTCATTAGGAAGAGAGTAATCTTTGAGACTTTCATTATTAGTTAGCGTACTAATAGCAATAAGTTGCTCTTTATCTAAAGAGTGCAATGCCTCTTTAATCTCTTTCGTAGCTCTATTTAAATCTACAAAGATATTCGCATTAGGTGTTTTATTTAAGAGTTTTTGCATCTCATCTTTAGATTCAAAAAGAGCATATTTTGCTCCATAATATTTTAAGTACTCTTCTAGATAGTGAACAAGTTTATTCTCTTGATCGTTTTGGTAAAGAAGTATATCTAATTTGTCAAATGCACCTTGATAACTCTTGTGACCGCTATCAACCTCTTCTAATGGAAGAGTAAAGAAGAATGTTGATCCTACACCCTCTTTACTATTAACTTTTAATTCTCCTCCCATAAGCTCTACATACTCTTTAGTAATAGTTAAACCTAGTCCTGTACCACCATATTTTCTATTGATAGAGGAGTCTCCTTGCATAAATGGTTGGAAAATTCTTTCAATCTGTTCTTTACTCATACCAATACCAGTATCACTAACAATAAACTCTATCCAAACTCTATTATCATCTTGAACAGTAAAGCTTCGTTTTATCTCAACATCTATTTCACCATGAGGATTTGTAAATTTGATAGCATTATTGAGTAGATTTGTTAAGATCTCTTTAAGTTTTGTTGGATCACCTTTTAGTTTTGGAGAGATTCGTGGATCTAAATAGTAGTTTAACTCAATATTCTTCTCAGAAGCTATAACGGCAAAGGTATCAATAGTGCTATCAAACTCTTTTGCGGTATCGAAGATTACATGTTCTAATTCAACCTTATTACTTTCTAACTTAGAGAGATCTAGAATATTGTTAATGATATTTAAAAGGTTATCAGAACTTTTTTCAATAATCGATACATACTCTTGCTGCTCATCAGTTAAATCAGTATTTTTAAGAAGTTCTGCAAAACCTATAATACCATTCATAGGTGTGCGGATTTCATGTGACATATTTGCTAAGAAATACGATTTAGCTTTGTTTGCTTCAATTGCTTCTATTTTATCCTCTTTTGCAGACTCTATCATCTTCTCTAAAAATTGATAGCCTCTTCGCATACCAGCTGATGTTTCAAAATCGATAGAGTTAATCTCTTCTAACTCCTCTTTTATAGTTGGATCAGTTTCGCCAAGTTCGCTAACAGCTCTTTTTAATGAGAGCTCAAGCTCTTTAGAGTTTTGCTCAAGCTCTTTAGAGATTTTATGTCCATAGTAGATTAAAAAGAGTGAAATTAGCAAGAGGAGACCAAAGAGAGCAACTAAAAGAAGTTGTTTATACAGATTGTTATTTAAAATTGATTGAGCCTGTTTATAAATTACAGCCGAAGTTTTTGTATAGAGTCCAATATGCTTTCCAAGTACTGTAAAGAGTCGAATAGAGTCTGTTTCATAATTACCTGTTGTTGCATGTGTAAAGATATCGTGATATACATTAAGAAACTTCTCTTTTACAATATTGCTGTAGGAGTTATTTAAGAATGATTCGATTTTTAAAGCAAGGTCTCTATCTCGAATTAACTTTGGGTCAAAAAGTAGGGCTTTTGCATGAAAATCCATCCATGTAACAAGTTGCTCTTTTGTAATAGGTTTTTTTTGTTCTAAGTGAAAGACTAAAAAGTCTCTTAGTAATCCAGAATACTCTTGACTTAAATAGAGATTTGAGAGTGAATTATTTATTTTATTTAATTCTACATTTAAGGCAAATCTCTCAATTTGAAGGAGATTTTGAAGTATTGGTTTTGTTAAATTTTTACTATATTGTGAAATATACTGAAGATAATTATTTGGTGCAGTTGCATCAAGTTGAGCACGAATTTTAGGAAGTAGGTTTAAGTTTCTATTTAATGCTTTATATGCTTGGGAGTCTATATTAATTGGTTCATTAAAGATAAAGTCTTTTGTTAAGAGAGAGTTATTTTTAGTAATGAGATGATTTTTGTAATTGTTAATGGCAGCATTTGTGCGTTGATACTGCTTTTGCAAGAGCTCTTTATAAGAACTCTTTCCAGATGCTAAATAAAGAGCACTAATACCTCTTTCTCTGCCTAATTCGACCAATACTTTATCGAGATATTGATTGTTATTGGTTATTACTTTATAGGCTTTTGCTTTTTCGTAATTTATGTAAGTTTGATAAAAGAGAAAAGTAGCTGCTGCTACTAATATAATAGCTGGGAGTAGTGTTATTAGTTTTAACTTACTCTTAATTTTCATTACTATTGCCTTCGATAGTATTTAGAGTCTTTTCTAATCCTTTTAACTTTGCTACAAACTCTTTTAAGAGATCTTCAGCACTACTAAGCGATTGTAATTTCTGAATTGTAAATAGAGTCTCTGCTAGAGGATCAATTCTAAGGTTACTTGCTGCTCCTTTAAGCATATGGGCTGTTGTCTGAAGTGTCTTGAGATCTCCCTCTTTATAAGCTTTTATCATTTGAGAAAGATGCTCTTTTGCTTGAATTGTAAAATCATTTGCAAACTCTATAATAAGTGAGATTGGTAAATTGAGCTCATCAGCTGCTTTATGAGGATCGTAATCGATATTTTCAGCCTCAATTTTTGCTAAAAGATCTTGAGGTGTTGTAATCTCTACAAAATTAAAAGCTAACTCTTTTTCACTCTCTTCAATCTTATTGGAATCATCTCTTTCTTTCGTTTCAGGAGTAATAGTTGCCTCTGCAGGCTGAGAACTTTTAATGCCAATTTTATCTCTTAATAAAGAGACTAATAGCGTTAAGTCTCTTAATGGTGTAGATGGTTCTGAAGAAACTGCTACCTCATTTAACTTTTTACTTATGACATTTAATGAGAGTAATTCTCCTGCATCAGCAAGCATTGTAATAGTTGAGTGAACTCTATTTTGAATATCATCATGGTAATTTTCTATCTCATCTAAGTAGTTATCTACAAGCATTCTATAGCTCTCTTTATCGATATTGAGATTAGCAGCATTTTTCTCTATATCGATACTATTAACTTGCATCTGGACTATTTTATAGTATAGCTGTCTATTATCAAGATGCTGAGACTCTCTTTTTTCCTCCTCTTTTGTTTCGACTACTTCTTTTACTGTTGGAGTAGTCTCAATTGCTTTCTCTTGTTGTTCATGCATCGCTTTTAATTCAGCTAACTCTTGCTCCTCTAATGAGAGATCCTCTTTTTCCTCTCTAATTATAGGTTTAGAAATTGATGGGATCTCTTTTTCTTTATCTATTTGAGGCTCTTCATCTCTCTTTTGAGATTCAAGAGTTTCTGTAGACTTTTCTATCTGTTTAGTTGACTTAAGAATGTTGTGAACTTCACTCTCATCTATATTGAGTTCTTTCTCCTCTAATGGAGTTTTAAGTAATGAACTCTCTTCTTCAGAGTGCTTAATCAATTCCTCTTTTTGCTTACTCTCTTCCTCTTGCTTATTGGTAACTAAATCACTTGCAGGTTTTAAAATATCATGATCTTCTAACTCTATCTCTTCTTCTTTATTTCGAGACCCCCATGGAAAGAGTTTCTCTTTGATTTTATCTAATGTACGTTTCTCTGTCTCTTCTCTCTTCTTTTCAACTTCACTCTCTGTAGTTGTAGGTATCGTAACAACTTTTTCTGCAATTATCTCTTCTTGTTTTTGATCTATTTCATTCGTTACATTTATAGATTTAATTTCAGAAGATGGTTCATTTGATTGTTCTATTTTAGATGATTGTTTTGTTTCATCTAATTCTTTATCATCTAAAGCTTCAATAGTATCAATTGAGATCAACTGCTCACTATCACTTTTTCTACTTGTGCTTTGTAACTCTTCATTTTTTGTAGTAGTTGTATCTTCAACTTCTTTTTCGATAATTCTTGTTGGAGTAGTTTGTTCAATTGTATCTACTTTACTATCAGTAGTTTTACTATCAAGAGTTTCTTCACTTTCAATGGTTTCGCTACTGTAATTAAAGAGCTTAATTGTTTCTTTCTCATCCTCTCTACTCTCATCTGTAGATGTGTTACTAAAGAGTTTTATTGTCTCAAAACTTGACTCCTCTTCCTGTGCTGGAAGGAGCTCGCTAGTCTTCTCTTCTTGCTTTGAATCAACCAATTCTATATCTTTTTTGGTACTTTCAATTCTCTCTTCTCTCTCTTCGACTACCTCTTTGCTGCTACTTTTTTGGAGAGATTCAATTGTTGGGATAGAGAATTCACTATCACTTTTAGCAATTTTTCCCTCTTTAAGCTGTTTGAGGTAGGAAATACTCTCATCTTCAATATCAGCTTGGTTAAATTTCTCCTCTTTTGAGATTGCATAAAGAGTTAAAGTTCCATATGGTGAGTAGAGCGATGAAGTTTGATACTCATAATCTTCATCTTCAAAGTTTTTTGCAGTAAATCTTTTTGTTTCACTTTCTAGGTGGAAAACACCATCCTTAAGCGAAGAGGCTAGTGCACAAAGATCTCTTGAACCACACTTCTCTAAAAAATCTTTACTTGCAGCTACTATATAGTTTTCGCTGTTTACAATAAAGTACATCTTGAATCCTTTTTATCAAGTTTGAGGCGTATTTATATTTTAAAATATCTAGCTGTATGATATTATAATCCTTATTAAAGAATGTTTGATTTTTCTATTTTTCTACAATATTCACACTTTTTAATAGATTTGCAATCCTTTTATTAGTAATTTTTGCTATCTCATCATAGCTTGCTTCTTCAATTGCTTCGAAAGTACCGAAGTAATTGAGTAATTTTTTAACAATTTGTGGGCCTACCCCTTTATGCTTATATATATTTAATTCCATATCTTCTTTTTGTTTCTTCTTTTTGTGATAACTGATTGCAAATCTATGAGCTTCGTCGCGTAATTTTTGTAAGAATATAAGTCGCCTATCATTTGCTTGTAATTGTAGAATTTCACCATTTTGTGTATAAATTATATCTCGTGCTGCACCTTTTGCTCTGTAAGCTTTGCTATCAAGTTTCTCTTTGGCTATCGCTAAAACATCTAAATTGATATGCTCTTTTTCTAATATAGATTGTGCTAACTTAAGCAGCGTTGCCCCACCATCGATAAGCCAAAGATCTGGAGGAGACTCCTTTTTAAAGCTCTCAACGCGTCTTGTTAAGAGTTCCCTCATTTGTGCATACTCATCTTTAGCTTCAAGTTCGTAGCGTCTATAACTACTTTTATCCCACTTGCCATCATCCCAAACAACCATTGCTCCAACAGTAGCCTGCCCCATCATATGTGAATTATCAAAGATCTCAATTCTATAGGGTGCAAGTTGTAAACCAAAGAGCTCTTTAAGCTCATTAGCTAAGTTTTCAGATTGGCTCTCTTTACTCTGTTTTAAGAGCTCTTTTGCATTTTTAATAGCTAAATCGACGAGCTTTGCACGATTTCCAGCTTTTGGACGCTCTATGGACACCTTTTTCCCAATAATTGAGCCTACAAACTCCTCTGTAGTTTTTTGATCCTCAAATGAGTGTGCAACAAGTATCTCTTTAACATCCATACTGATAACTTTTTGGTAGTGATCTACAATAGCCTGCTTATAGGCACTGTTGCTCTCAAACATCTGGGTATTTCGAAAGTAGTGGTGGGTAGAGGAGACTATTTTTCCATCACGCATAAAAATTTTAACTACAACCCCTCTCTTTTCGCCATTTATAATTGCAAAGATATCGTAGTTAGCACCACTTGCAATATCTATTGTAGACTTCATCTGTAAGCTCTTGATAACCTCGATTCTATCTCGTAGTTTCGCAGCCTCTTCAAATCGTTCATTTGCAGCTAGAGTAAGCATTCGCTCACTCATTTTATCAATTAGAATTTTACGGTTATTGAGTGCATACTTTGCTTCTTTTACAATTTTTTGGTAGCTAGCTTTACTAATCTTACCCTCACAAGGGGCTAAACACTTGCCAATTTCATAAAAGAGGCACGCTTTATTCCCTTTAATGCAACTCTTTTTTTGTACTAGTGGATAGAAGTCGTAAAGTGACTCTAAAAGCACCTTTGCTCCACTTGGAAATGGACCATAATATTTAACTTTTGGTCTCTTTACTACCCTTCTTGTTATCTCAAAGCGTGGAAAATCCTCTTGCTCATCTATGAAAATATAAGGGTAGGTCTTATCGTCTCTTAGTAAAATATTATATTTTGGTTTGAGCTGTTTTATAAGAGAGTTTTCTAAAATCAGAGCATCCTCTTCAGTAGAGACAACAATATAATCTAAATACTTACACTCTTGCAGCATCTTCCCAATGCGGGTAGTATAGGGGTGTTTGGGACTAATTTCGGGGGTGAGTCGCCAGTAGCTTTTAACTCGATTATTTAAGTTTTTTGCTTTTCCCACATAGAGTAATCGACCACTCTTATCAAAATATTGGTAAACCCCTGGCTCTTTTGGTAAATTTTTTAAGGCTTGATCAATTGGCTTCACGATTTCTTACTATATCCTCTCTAATTTTTTCAAAAATTGCTGCTAACTCTCTGTTTTCTACTTCTATTGCAAAATTACCAGTTGCAAGCTCTTTGTATCGTGGAATAGTATGCGAACTGTACACTGGTGCTTTTGTGTGGAATTTCGAGACAAAAAATTCAATTTTCTCTACATTTTCAAATATATCTTGGCACGATTGCTCTATTAAAATAAGTTCTTTTAATAGGCTTTTTACTAAATCTTTATTATAATTAAGCTCCATTTTATATCCTGGATGCGATAGAGCACCAAAGAGTGTATTGTTTCTAATGTAAAAAAAAGCTATAGCCTTCTGAAACCTCACTGGCAAAAGGGCTTTGAGCTTATTAAAACAGGAGTATTTATGAATCGATTTAAAATTGGGTCTATTTTTGACACCACTAAGAATTTCGTTCGCCTTTTTCATCTTGCGATTATAGCATCTTTTTTGCTAATTGTTACTACAACAGGGTGTGGATATAAAACTCCACCAGTTTGGGTAGAGAAGGGTAACAAGGTTCAAAGTGCCAAAAACTAGAAAATACGATACAATTATTATTGGTGCAGGACTAGCAGGTCTTTATGTGGCTAGTAATTTACCTAAAGAGAAAAATGTTTTAGTTCTTTGTAAAGATATCCCTTGGGAGTGTAATACCTTTTATGCACAAGGTGGTATTGTAACCGTTCTTGATGAAAATGATATAAAACCCCATGTAGAAGATACACTCAAAGCAGGTGCATTCCACAATATACAAGAGGCAGTAGAGGTGATGTCAAGAGACTCTATTGCGATTCGTGAAGATTTTTTGCGAAGAGGAATGCAGTTTGATGTTGATGAAAATGGAAATCTTCTCTATACCAAAGAGGCAGCACACTCTACAAGTAGAATCCTCCATGCAGGTGGTGATGCAACTGGTAGATATATGCATATGTTCTTAATGGAGCAAAACAAGCATAAACTCCAAAAAAATTCACTCGTTTATGATCTACTTATCGAAAATGGTCGCTGCTATGGTGTACGTTTAATGCAAAACTACCAGCCTGAAACTCTCTATGCAAACTCTGTAGTTATCGCAAGTGGTGGTGTAGGGTCGCTCTACCAATATAATACAAATTCACGAACAGTTAGTGCTGATATACATGGCATTTGTGTTGAGAAGGGGATAGAGCTTAAAGATATGGAGTTCATGCAGTTTCACCCAACTGTCTTTGTAAACACCCCTTTTGCAAGAAAGCTTCTGCTTACTGAAGCTCTTCGAGGCGAGGGGGCTTGGATAGTAGATGAAGATGGTAAACGATTCCTTTTTGATTACGATGAAAGAGGTGAATTAGCAAGCCGCGATATTGTCTCGCGATCTATCTTTTTATATAAGCGAAAAACAGGCAAAAAGGTCTATTTAGATTTTAGTATGTTTGAGCCTAAATGGTTTGCAAAACGATTCCCTAATATCACAAAGACATTTCAAGCGTTAGGCTACAACCTTCCAAAAGATCGAGTTGAAATCTCTCCAGCGTTCCACTACGCAAATGGTGGCATAGCGTGTGATTTAGAAGGTAGAGTACCAGGAATAAAGGGGCTCTATGTTGCGGGAGAAGCAGCTTGTACTGGAGTTCATGGGGCAAATAGATTAGCATCTAACTCTCTTTTAGAGGGGGCCGTATTTGCTAAACGGTGTGCAGATGCAATCTTAAAAGATGATAACTGTTGGGATAGTGAGCCAACTTTTGATAAAGATTACGATACCCAACTACACGAAGAGAATGATAAAGAGTATAAGCATAAACTTCGAGAGATTATGTGGAAAGATGTGGGTATTGTAAGAACTAAAAAAGGCTTATTAGAGGCAAAAAACTTTATCTACGATACAAAGAGTAAAAAGATAGGAAGGCTTTTAGAGCTTCGTTTAAATACAGCTGCTGCAATAGTAATGTCGGCACTCAGACGCGAAGAGTCTCTAGGTTCACACTATATAGAAGATGATAAGGATTAAAATGAAAGAAGTACCAATAGTAGTATTAGATTTTGGCTCTCAATATACACAATTGATTGCTCGAAAATTAAGAGAGAGCGGTGTCTATACAGAGGTTGTACCTTACAGAGAAGATATAGAGGCAATTAAAGCTCGAAAACCAAAAGGGATTATCCTCTCAGGTGGCCCAGCCTCTGTTTATGCAAAAGATGCATATAAACCTAATGATGCTATTTGGGATCTAGGCTTACCTATTTTAGGTATCTGCTATGGTATGCAGCTTATTACCCAGCACTTTGGTGGCGAGGTTGTTCCAGCAGACCACCATGAGTATGGAAAAGCGAAGTTACATATAGTCAAAGAGGATGCTCCTATCTTTAAAGATATTTCGCAAGACTCAATTGTATGGATGAGCCACGGAGATAGAGCCGAAAAACTACCAGATGGCTTCGAAGCAATTGGGGTAAGCGAAAACTCTCCATACGCTGCAATTGCAAACGAGGATAAAAATATCTATGCATTCCAGTTCCACCCAGAGGTACACCACTCTCAAGAGGGTACAAAGATGCTTAAAAACTTCGCAAAATATATTTGTGGGGTTGAAAGTACTTGGAATATGGGAAGCTTTGCAAAAGAGAAGATAAAAGAGATTCAAAAACAAGTTGGTGATGGAAAGGTTCTATGTGGTGTAAGCGGAGGTGTTGATAGCTCTGTAGTTGCAGCTTTGCTACATGAAGCTCTTCCAAAAGAGCAATTAATATGTGTTTTTGTTGATCATGGGCTCTTAAGAAAAGATGAAGCAAAGCAAGTGCAAGATATGTTTAAACTCCTTGATATTCCACTTATTACAATCAATGCTCAAGAGGAGTTTTTAGAAGCTCTCAGAGGTGTAACAGATCCAGAGCAAAAAAGAAAAATCATAGGCGAAAAGTTTATCGAAGTGTTTGATAGAGAAGCAAGCAAGCATACAGATGTAAGCTTCTTAGCACAAGGGACACTCTATACAGATGTCATTGAATCAGTATCAGTGAAAGGACCTAGTAAAACAATTAAATCGCACCACAATGTAGGAGGGCTGCCAGATTGGATGACATTTGAGTTAGTAGAGCCGTTAAGAGAGATCTTTAAAGATGAAGTTAGAAAGCTTGGCCTAGAACTTGGCTTACCAAAACATATGATAGAACGTCACCCATTCCCAGGCCCAGGACTAGCAATTCGAGTAATGGGCGAAGTAAACGAAGAGGCACTAAGACTCCTTAGAGAGAGCGATGCAATTATGCAAGAGGAGCTTCGTTCAAGTGGATACTACACAAAAGTGTGGCAAGCATTTACTGTACTTCTCAATGTGCAATCAGTAGGTGTAATGGGCGATAATAGAACTTACGATAACACAGTATGTGTAAGAATGGTAGAGAGTGTTGATGGTATGACAGCAACCTTTGCACATGTACCACACGATGTACTCGAAAACATTAGCCGGCGTATCATTAACGAGATAGATGGCATCAATAGAGTAGTCTACGATATTAGCTCAAAACCACCTGCTACTATTG
>JALWMN010000173.1 GCA_027083895.1 Campylobacteraceae bacterium | reverse complement strand
TAATAAATAGAGCCAATCCTTGTGTTAATAGCTCAAATGCTGTTACCATCTCTCCAGATACTAACTTCATCATCTCAGGTTGCGGCTGGTCAGAAAGCAAGTGGTGCGACCATACCATCCAAGAAACGAGTAGCTCTAGCATAAGTGCCGCTCTTGCCACATTCTCCATAAAGAGCTTTTGACCACTAATAATAGTTGCAAGTAGATACCAAGAACCAGCTACATAAATTAAAACCAAACCATCTGCAACAAGATCAAGTCCCCACCAAAAGTAGTTCTTATATAAAAGTGCATCAATACTATGTACATCTAGTTTAATACCACCTAAATCTGCAACTAGATAAACAAGCACTAAAATACCAGCACCCAAAATTACAATTGCATCTAAGAATGTATCTACAGTTCCTCTAAATATTGCAACTACAGGGAGCGATAGAGCAGGCTCTTTACTATATGGCTCTTTGCCTCTTAATTTGTTAATTAAATTGAGCATACCATCAATACCAAAACCACTAATTAAAAGCTCTTTAGTAGTCTTATTTGCATGAACACCAACTCTTTGGAAGATTGTTGCATAGATATTGTAAATAAAGCCTAAAGTTCCTATCATAATTAAAGCAACACCAACAACAAATACAATCCCACCAATTGTATTAAACTGCTTTACATCAGCAGGTAGTGGCCAATAGAGAGTATAGAGTGGTGCATAGTGCCAAAGAAAAGCAGCAAACCAAGCTAAAAAGGTTCCAAGTGTAATTAAAATCCAAACTGCATTTGCCAATTTTACACTATAAAGCGGCTTTTTAGTTAAATATGGCACCAAAAACATAAATGCCGCAAATACAAGCTGATAGGTTGAACCAAATATACCTACAACTGGGTGAGCTGTCATAATCGAAAAGAAGTGGTCTGGATGGCTAAACATTTTAGGAAGCGGATTAACCGGTCCCGTCTTAACAAGCCTCATAATAACGCCCTCAATTGCAACTAAACCAAAGAATAGAAAACTCATTACTACTGCTCTAAGCGTTACCTTTTGTAGTGCATTTAGACTATCTGCATCAAAATTTGTTCCATGTATTAGATTTTTAGTAAAACTCATTATGCCCCTCCTTTACAACCTTCTACAACTATTACATCTTTTACATACATTAAATCTTTTCCATCTTCACTATACTGTTTTGGACCAGAGTACTCAGTAGAGGTTATATCAAATGTTCCACACTCATTAAATGTCCAAAGCAGATCGTTTTTATGGTTAGGATTAACCTGCATCTGAGTAACCATAGAACCATCTTTTCTAAAGATTCCAAAACCATACACTAAATCTTTTGACTGCACATTAAAAAATACTTTTGTATGTGCCTTAATCTTAATTGGAAGCTCTGGTAATTGCCACTTATGGTCAGCTACTGTAATATCTACTACTTGGTCTGGCTTAATTTCATGTCTTGTAATATCTTCTGAAACCCAAGGAATTGCATTATATGTAAAGATATGGTGTCCAACACCACCAGCAACTAAAAATGCCATATATCCATAAAATGGAATTCTTACAATCGATTTTACCTTCTCTTTTCGAGTAAGGTTATACCCAAACCATGCAACAGTCGATACAATAATTAAAGCATATATTGTATATGCCACTGCATGAAACTTCAAAAGCTCTAATGAAGTTGCAAAACTCATCACCTCTCCTTCAATTTTTGGTAATAAATTTAATAAGAAAAATTTATTCCAAAAATAATGATATTCACAAACAATCATAAAAAAATTGATCTAAATCAAGAAATGTTTCATGGTTAATCTACAAATTGCCTAAAAATTAATCAAATTAGAAAAATTTTGTCTAATTTTTAATCATTTTAGAGGATTTACTCCACAAAACCACTATACTTTTCTAGCTTCTCTTAAACAAAATTTCTATACTATCTATAAAAAAATTCCATATGAAGGCAAAAAGTATTACGAAAGAGAATATTAATAAGCTTGTACATACATTCTACCCTGCCATTTTAGCAGATGAAGTAACAGCACCATTCTTTATAGCAAAACTTGAGAAGTGACATTCTTAGCCAAATTTAGCATGAGCACTTAAAGTTTTAACAAAATTTTGGTGCTTTCAGGCTCTTGGAGATTTAGGATACAAAGGCTCCCCTTTGGCACCATATTTTGGCTTAGAAGGTTTAGATAAAGAGGCTTTTGATAGATGGCTAAAGCTATTTGCTAAAGCAGTAGATAAAATCTACGAACCAAGTGCAGGAGAATTCTTTAAGCAAAGAAGTCAAATGATAGCTAGAAACTTTATGAGAAATTTAGGAATAGATTAATCCTTGCTTTTGCAATACCTATTAACACCTTAGTGAAGTAATCTTATAATTATATCTGTGCAGCCTCTTTAGATTTTTCACCATATCTTTTGTAATACTCCTCTATTATCCTAAAAAGCTCATCTGGTTCAATCTTTAAGAGCCAAGAAGCAATTCTATACTTTTTATACCTATCGCTATGGGGCGAACTCTCTACCTCTAAGTCAATAAAGAGCATACCTCTAAAGTAGTACTTTTTTATATCTTTTACCTCTTGCCATTTGATAAATTTTTTACCAAATGCTGCTCTATTCAAAACACCTTTTTCTGTAACCACTAAACCTATAGAAGGAGCCAAGCAGACTTTTAAAAAGAGAAAAGAAGATGCCCCAAAAATAGCAATAGCTAAGATATCATACAACTTATTTGTACTCCTATGGGGTAGTATAGGATAGAGATTAAAAAGATCTAAAAAGCCAATACAAAAAAATA
>JALWMN010000172.1 GCA_027083895.1 Campylobacteraceae bacterium | reverse complement strand
CACCTGTAAGCATTACCACCTTAATACCCATCGCTTTAATAGAGTCAATAAACTCTTTTGCAGCCGGTTTTACTATATCTCTTAACTCAAAACTCGCTACCACTTTGCCATCTATTGCAAATATATAGAGTGTATTCTCGCTATTGAGCTCAAACTCAACTCCATTGGCTTTTAGTAACTCTATATTACCACCTAAAAGCTTTTGCTTCTCTTTAGTCGCCACAACACCCTTTGCTTGCACCTCTTTTGTGCTCTCAAAATCTATCTTCTCTAAATTCTCATAATGCTCTAACAAATACCGCTTTACCCCCATACTTACTGGATGGTTCGAAGATGCTACCAAAGAGTAGAGCAGATTTTTATCGTAGTCATCATACTCGGTATAGTTTATAACAACAGGTTTTCCAACGGTAATTGTACCAGTTTTATCGAGTGCTAATATAGTCGCTTTTGCCATTGTCTCTATTTTACTTGCCTCTTTAAAGAGTATCCCCTCTTTTGCCGCTTTTGAGATCCCTATCAGTGTTGCCATAGGAGTAGCAAGCCCTAAAGCACAAGGACATGCAATTACAATAACCGAAATAGCAATAATAAGCGACTTCTCAAACCCAACATCCATAAAGTAGTACCAACCAAGAAATGTAATTGTAGCTAAGAGCAGAATAACTACACTAAAGAGGCCACTAATTTGGTTTGCCAACTGCTCTATTTTTGGCTTTTTGGTTACTGCATCGCTAAGAAGCTCTGTCATATTATGCAATAGTGAGTTATTTGCTCTTTTTGTCGTCTTATACTCTACTAAACTATCAATAACTACAGACCCACTTACAATCTCATCCCCCTCCTCTTTTAAGATAGGTTCACTCTCACCAGTTAGAACACTGAGATCAAAAAGGGCTTTTCCTTTTGTAAGCACACCATCTATAACTACCTTTTCACCAGCCTTTAGCTCTATAATCTCACCAGGTTCAATCGTCTCTATCGCTTTAAGCTTTCTATTATTCCCCTCTACCACCATTGCCTCTGTTGGGGTAGAGCCTAAAATTTTATCAAGGGTATCAGCAGCCTTTTTCTTACTTAAAATCTCTAAATACTTTCCAACCAATACAAAGGTTATAATCATCGTAACTGAGTCAAAATAGACCTCGCCATTTTTAGTAACCATCGCCCAAATAGAGTAGATATAGGCTAAGGTTGCCCCTACACTTACAAGCAAATCCATATTAATAAAGCGGTTTTTCAATCCATAATAGGCACCCCTAAAGAAGATCCACCCGCTATAAAAGAGTGTTGGTGTTGCGAGCACAAACTCTGCTATATGTAAGATATCCTTTTTACTCTGCTCCATTCCTGTAAAGTAGCCTGTATAGAGAGCTATGGCTATCCACATAATATTCATCGTTGCAAAGACACCAACAAGTATCCTAGTATAGTATTCGTTTCGAAGTTTAACAGCTTTTTCCTCTTGGAGTTTTGGATCGTATGGGTAGGCGTTATACCCAATTGCTCGAATTGTCTCGATAATTTTAGAGAGTTTAATCTCATCACTATCCCAAACAACCTTTGCTTTATTATTTGAGTAGTTAATAGTCGCCTCTATTATGCCTGGGGTTTGATGAAGCACCTTCTCATTAAGCCATACACATGCAGAGCAGTGGATCCCCTCTATTATTAAATTTATCTCTTTAAAGCCATCACTATTGGTTTTAACATACTTTTTGTGGAATCCCTCTAAATCGAATCGCTCTAAATCATCACTATCTTGTAGCGTGACAGGCTCTAGTTTATTATTTCCAAGCTGCTCATAGAAGCTATCTAAGCCTTTTTGGTTCAGAAGATGATAAACACCTTCACACCCTTTACAGCAAAAATAGAGTTCCCTCTCTCCCTCTTGCTCTTTGATCATAACCGATTCATCAAACTCTAAACCGCAATGGGTACAAGAAACTTTTGCCAAAATTTTCCTTTGAAAAAAGCTAAGAGCTTAGAGCAGAGAGCTTAGAGCTAATAAGGTAGCTTCGCTTTTTTTAAGCGGCTCCGCCGCAAATAATCAAACGCGGTGCAGCCGCACCTCTAGCTCTGTGCTCTTAGCTCACAGCTGAAATTAAGCCATAAGCTTAATTTCAAATTTTTTTAAAACATTTTATCTAAAAAGTGCAAAAAAATTAGTATAATTTGAATAAATTTTAAAAAAAGGCAAGAGCTACTTATGAATCAAGAGCGATCAAGCATTGCAAAGCTTCCAACAATCTATGGAGATTTTAAGATACAGTGTTTTAAAGAGGGCTCCAAAGAGCATCTTGCTATCTTCACTGATCCAATTCCTAAAATTCCATTAGTACGAGTGCACTCAGAATGCTTAACAGGTGATGTTCTAGGTTCTAAAAAGTGTGACTGTGGCGAACAGCTCCACGCCGCATTAGAGCAAATTGCCAAAGAAGGGGGCCTACTCATCTACCACCGTCAAGAGGGGCGAAATATTGGGCTCTTTAATAAAGTAAATGCCTATGCATTGCAAGATCAGGGCTACGATACCATCGAAGCAAACCATCAACTTGGCTTCAAAGCTGACGAGAGAACCTACGATATTGTTATTGAGATACTCAAAAGTTTTAAGATTCAAAAACTTCGACTTCTTACAAACAATCCTAAAAAGTTAGATGCACTTGAGGGGTTCGAGATAGTTGAGAGAGTCCCTCTTATTATAGAGCCTAATAGCTGCAACAAAGAGTATCTTAGTATAAAAAAAGAGCAGATGGGGCACCTATTATAATTATGAATTTTGAATGAAAGAGGAAATATTTTGACATTAAAAG
>JALWMN010000171.1 GCA_027083895.1 Campylobacteraceae bacterium | reverse complement strand
GCTGCATTAATTAAATAGTCAAATCTCTCCTCACCCTCTTTGCTTTGGAGAATGAAGGCTTGCTCGCTCTTTTGAACACCAATAACCTCACACTCTCTGCGTATTTTCACATTTGGCATCTGCTCTAAGGCTAATCCAGCCACTGCCCCTACCCTAAAGAGATTGATCCCATACTCTTGCACAACAATAATTGGAAACTTAATTCTCTCAAAATCGATACTCTTTGCAAAAGGAATCAACCACTCTCGATTATTTTGGGGTCTACTCTTCTCTTTAGCATCTAATAACTCTAAAAGCTCTTCTTTACTAAAGAGCTCATAGTACCCCTCTGCTGCACCTAAAACTCTATTTGTTGGGTCACTCTTTATTAGTTTTGCATATTCAGCTTGTAAAAACTCTAACCTTGGTAGAAGCTCTTTTGGATCTTGTTTATCATACCTAGGAAGAGCTATTACAGTTGGGCGTTTATCGATTGCTTGTGGATAGAGTTTAGCAAAATCGATTGATTGTCTAAGAAGCGTAGCACACTGTGCATCAGAAATTTCTCGGTAGAGATTTCCACCAGCATGAAGATGGCAAAAGGGTGGACCACTTACCAAAGTACTATTTTTTTCAAAAAGAGTAACTTCTACTCCTCTATTCCCAAGTACCAAAGCAGTAGTTACACCAGCAATACCACCGCCAATTATTGCTACTTTTTTTGCCATATTTTCCCTATTTTTTAGGTACAACTTTAGCAAAAAAAACTTTCACTAACTTGAGAAAAAAAGAGAAGTTCACCTCTTAAACTCTCTTTTTAAAACTATTTTTTATCCTCTGGTATCCTTTTAATTGCTGACTCCTCTTTTTTTGCATACTTTTTCATATCATCAGGCTTAATCTTAATAAGTCTCGCGATCTCTGGATCGATCTCAACACCCTCTTCACTCGTATTATCTCTCTTTGATGCAATCTTCTCATCTATTGCACTATCTTTACTGTGTATCTTCTCATCATAAGTTTGGATATTACCAACAATCGATCCACCCTGCTCTGTTCGAATCCCTTTTGTAATAATATCACCCTCAATAGCACCGGTGCTAACAACCTCCAAAAGTTCACTAGCAACCACGCGCCCGTGTACTTTTCCCTCTATTTTTATCTTTTTACTCTTAGCCTCTTTTGTTTCTACTCTTCCTGTTTTTGTGATCTCTAAAGAGTCAATTGATCGAATAGTACCTTTTATATCTCCCCCAAGCGAAGTCTTATTGGCATGTATAACACCATTAAAGGTACCACTTTGGGTCACCTCTACAGCCGTAGCATAGACTGTTCCTGTAAAGATACCAGAGATTTTTACATTCTTCGCATGGATAGTCCCCTCGCAACTTGCTCCACGCTCAATAAAGAGGGTATCATCAATTGTGATATCACCCTCAAATTCACCTCCAATCACTAAAGAGCCCTTCCCTTTCATTGTGGCCTTCACCACAAAATTCTCTTTAATAATCGAAAGATTATTAGTTGGTGTTTTGATCATATCTGTTGAGGTAGGCATCTTTGGTGGTGCGACTGGCTCTCTTTTTACCTCTGGTTCACTCTGGATCGGTTTACTCTCCTCTTTTTTACTCTTGCTGCTAAAAAAACCCATCTATCCTCTCCTAATTTTTAGTAGTTCATTTATCATTATAGTATCTTTTATTTAGAGAAATTTTAAGCTCACCTTTTTATAAATTGGCAAAGCACCTTTAAAAAATGGAAATTTTATGTCGAAAATTTGCAACTTTCAACACAATACTCTTAGCCATACTCAAAAGCCTCTTCACTCATTGTCTCAGATGTACCCTCGATTCGACTAATAGCTCCAAATATCTTTCCTGAACCTTCACTACGTAACTCTTTTACTTGAACATCACCCTCTATCGTAGCGGTTGCTCGAAGCTCCAAAAGCTCTTTTGCGGTTACCTCTCCTCGAATCTGCCCTTTGACAACAATATAATCTGAGATTGTCTCATAAGCGATTATACGTCCACTCTCACACACCTCTAGAGACTCTCTAGCTAATATATCTCCATCGACACTTCCAGCAATCCTTGCTTTAGTAGCTAGAATATATCCTGTCAATTGCGAACCAATACCAAGCTCAACACTCTCAGCCTCTAAAGGTCCTTCACAGTATCCCTCCAGTAGTATACTCTTTGCTTCAATCTTTCCAGTAACTCTAGCCCCTTTATGGATTACTACACTATCATCACAAAGAATATCGCCATTTACAATTCCATCAATAATAATTGGTTCACACGACCTAAGAGCCCCATCTACAACCATACATCTAGAGACTCTTCCTCCAACTTTTGGGGCTTCTACTAATCTGGCTGCTGCATCGACCATAGTACCCTCCTTTTTCTCTATTCTACAAAAAAAGAGCAGAGGGTACTATAATCTATGGCATTTTGAAAGATTATCTACCGATTTTCTCGCTTTTTTATGATATCATTTACTATTCTATATCCATGATTAAGAGCTATTGCAATCGATCCACCACTTTTGAATGCTATATCTCCTGCAATATAGATCCCTTCTACTGATGACTCTAAATTCTCTTTAATTATTGGCTCACCACGGGCATCTAACTCCAAATTGGCACTCTTTAAAAAATCTACTGGTGTGGTACCACCAATTGCATAGATAACACGATCAAATACTTCGCTTGTTCCATCTTTAAAGTTTACTTTAACTAAACCATGCTCTGCCTCAAGCGACTCAATATCGACCCCTAACTTTGGCTTTACTAAACCACTCTCAAAGGCTTGGGTAATATTTTTTATATTGGTTGG